>CALRFM010000017.1 GCA_943356515.1 Patescibacteria group bacterium | reverse complement strand
GATGGATACGAGGTTATTGGACTCGATTCAGCATATGGAAACAGAAGTACTATTCCAATTAATTATAAACAAGCAGATATTTCTTTCAAAATTAAAAGTGCGTTGGCAGTATACCCTTAATATATGAATAACAAAAAATATCTCATCATCATTCTTGTCTTATTTTTCAGTCTTCTTTTAATCATTAGTCTTATGGTATTGCTCCGTAAGAATTTTCAAAGCAGCACTTCTGAACCTGAGCCATCAAAATCACCAGAAATTACAGGAGAGCCAGCCACAATCGAACCTTCTCAAGAAAATATTCCTTCTGAACTTGAGTTTACTGGATATGGCGGGGATGGTTTTAGTTCAGATGAACAAATAAAATATGAACAAATGAATGCCCTTCGTCGCACAAGCCCAGTTACAGGGAATGGATTTGAAATAATATACAACTATGCCACTGCCAAATTCGATGTGTATCTTACTGAACCGCTCGATACATCGCGAAGCAGATTTAATATATATATTCAAGAAAATTATGCTGGGATCCCCATTGGGGAGTTTAATTTCACAACTATTCAAATAAGTCCATGAAAACTACTACTCTAACAATCATCATGATCGTTATGTCAATCATTACGTTCCCTGTAATGACAAAGGGGGCAGAATTTGACTCTGGAACTGGGTATAGTTCATCTGGATCTGACAAAAAAGGAAAGAATGAAACGCTAAAGCAATCTGCAGTAAATATGATGGAGGCAATATGGAGAATTACTAATACTGATGGAGTAAATGTTCAACCTACTATTGGAGAAAGCAATAATCAACAACCTCCACAAAATCCAGCAGAGAACACTCCTTATAACCCATCTCCTATTCCAAGTCAGACACCAAATGGAAAGCCAATAGATCAGTCATTTGCTGCATTACAACAACTGTACGAATATGTGGGGAATAAAGTCGGTGTCCCATCGTGTGTCATTGAGGCTGTATCATATATAGAATATCCAACTGTTTACAATTACTCTCAATCACAAATAAATCAATATTCGCAGCCTGGTGGCCGTATTCCCAACTGCCCATGGAATTCGTGTTCAGCAGCGGGACACATGCAAATGACTATGGGAATTGACGATAGAGGTAGTACTAGTTGTAATAGATGTTGCTGGACAAATAGTAAGGGTGTAACTACTTGTCAAAAAAGCTGCCCAAATGCGTGGGTAACCTATGGTAATGCGGCAACTCAATATGAATCCATCTCTCACACTCCACATGTATGTAATCTCTTAGATAGTACTTATGCTGCAGCAAAAAAACTTAAAACAGATAGTGGTACTGCTGCGAGAGATATGAATTGGACAAATGAAGCATATATGCGCGCTGGCACAAGATATTATGGAAATTGTACCGTCAAATACGATCGGCTTGGAAACAGAACGTATTGTGAGTATTTAGCTTATAATTGCAGTTTATAATTATGAAATTATTACCATTGTTTATACGACATTCAAAAGAAATAATAATAGGACTAGTTATACTGGTCATCATTCTGATTATTCTTATTCAAGTATTTCTTCGAATAAATAATAAGAATATTCCAAATACTCCTTCTAAAGATAAGCTTACTACTATTCCTACTGAAATAGTATTTTCTCCCTATCCTACAGTTCTTCCAAATATGCTTCCTAATCTGGAATATCCAATAAAAGTAAACGAGTCAACCATAAAGTTTCGTCCTAAATCAGGTACATTTATTATTTACTTCAATGGAGAAAAGGAGAGTGCTGAAAGAGACTACATTCAATATGTTGCATCACTCGGATTGAATATAAATGATTTTCGTACAGACTATCGATCGCTTAAGCCAAAAGAGCTGCCACATCAGTATGAAAATGAATATATCTCTCGTTGACTTTAGATCCAAAATTCATATAGAATGATAGTATGAACCCGCTGCTTTCATATGCATTACAAACAGTCAAAAATACCTTCTCATTTGTACGTAAGGCAGTTATAGTCATTACAGTATTTTCAGCGGTAATACTCTTGTTTAGTTACTTTATACAAAAAGACCGACCTAAAATAAATCAAGCAAAGATCCTCAAATATCAACGGCAACAAATACATCTAAATGTCGAACAATTGTCTCAAGATATTAGTGACACTGGAAAAATGCAATCCATGATGTATCGTGGATGGTTATGTTTGACTTCAGGAGAAGCTTGTTCTGATGACCTAAAGGATGGAGAAGATAATTTTCAAAACAGCTTATTTGGTAAAGTTTCCAGTTGGATAGCAACACCATATGCTAACCCTCCCGCATCTGGTATGGTATGGCTCAATAATTCTTTGCAGGATGCAGGGTTTATCCCAAGTACCTATGCTGCTACTGGAACAGGCTTTGCTTCCATACAAGGGTACATGCCTATTTGGAAACTCTTTAGAGATATATCATATCTTTTACTCGTAATTTTTATTCTTGTAATTGGGTTCATGATTATGTTTAGAAGTAATGGTGGTGGCCAAACCGCAATAAGTATAGAGAGCGCCCTACCTCGAATAGTTATCGCGCTTCTTATGATTACTTTTTCATTCCCCATTGCAGGATTTCTTATCGATCTTATGTATGGATTCATAGCTATTATTGTGGGACTCCTCTACGATATTGGAAACATCGCAGACTACGCCCAGAGCGGTGTGGCAAATTTCCAAGGAAAACGATCTCTTGCAGAAGCAATTTCTGAATATAGATATGCGAGCTTTGGCGAATTATGGCCCGATGGAGGCGGGTCATTTATGACAACAGGGTTTGCTCTTTATAAAATACTTCCCTCTGTTGTACAAACTATGACCAACTTTATCATAATTCCTGCTGCAATGGCATATTCAGGAAACTTGATTGAACCCGTCAGAAAATCTGCAGAGTCTTTCTACAACATTGCTATATTAGGTAATAGCTCTGGAGGGTTGACAGGACTAATACCACTTGGACTGTGGGTTATATTAATAGCATTTTTTGTAGTATATGGACCAGGGATTATATTTGGCCTTATTATTATGCTCACTATTCTATTATTTATGTTCCGCATTTTTTTTATGCTTCTTGCATCTTACATTAAAATACTTATCTATATTATATTTTCTCCCATTATCCTCCTACTAAGTGTTATTCCTGGAAATGGAAACATAGGGTGGTGGTTTAAAAATCTCATTGGCGAATTGTCTACTTTTCCAACAGTAATAACGATCATGATTGTTGGGAATGCCATACTTGCTGCAAGCAACAACAGTCCTGAATTCGCTGCACTTTCAATATTTGGTCAGGGAAATGAAACAACACTTCGCTTACCTTTTCTCTACGGCATGCAGGCAGAAGAGTTCAATACTATAATTGCACTTGGACTTGTTCTATTAATACCGGATTTTATTAAGATGATTAAAGGCTTTATAGGTGTGTCTGAATCACCCCTTAATATTGGACTTGGTACCTACTTTGCTGGACTGGGTATATTTGGAGCAGCTATGGGAGCCGCATCTTCTGTTCAAAATACGAAACATACCATTATGGGAGTTAATTACCGTGAGCCACAAGGTATATTTCACACCCTTGGATTCAATAAGCTTTTTGGTAAGAAAAAAGGAGGAACGTCCTAATTGAATCCCGGTATCCGTAGTATATCTACTCCTAGAACTCGCAGGATAAACACAGAGAATATGATAAGTATGAGTCCTGCTATACACGAAGTAATAAGCTCTTGAGCTTTTTTGGTCTTCTCTGGGTTACCTGCTGAAGTCTGCATAAGGAATGTTGCATAGATAATACACCCAAGTGCGCTTAGTCCACCAAAGCCTAAAGCAATAGTAAATAATCGCTCAACTGTCTTGGAAAAATCAGAATGTATACAACCTATTGCAGTCCATGCCCCACTATCAAGCCACGAACACTGTAGGCATTTCATATGTTCTTCTTCGTGATCATCAAGAGATAGAAGTGATCCACATGATTGTTTTGCGCTCAAATAAGTGTCCCCTAATTTTTGATAACATATATCTGGATCATCACTATTATATTTTTTTACTCTCTCATCGGTGCTTAGGTCTTCGCAATAATTTTCACGTAATTCTTGATTGCCACGCAAGTTGATACCCCAAATATCATCTATTTCAGAAAAGGGATAGTCTTTTCCTCTTACCGTAATACCCAAAACTGATGGCTCTTTATTATTCTTTGATTTATTAGCTAAAATACTGTCAATTGAATTCAGACTGCCTCTTTGTCTTTGTAGATCTTCTGCGTATTGGACTCGATCTTTACATTCACAGCTGATAGGTGGCTCACTACTAAGTCTCTCTTCTATTGATTCAAACGCTCGTGCTCTTTGATAGACATCCAATTCCGTAGTAGATTTTAAGAGCCTAAATGCAGCAATTGCACGTCTGTGACCTGATGTAAATCCTCCCTCCGTAGTTACTAATGCATCCAATTCTTCATCCGATTTACCACTTGCAGCTTTTATATGATCATTACTGAATACAATACCTCCCGTATCTGTAGAAAATACTGGTATCGCTTGATCTTTATCTACTGGACAAAAATCTGTAGACACCACACTACCACGTATCGTATTCCAATAATGCATCCCCGACTGCGTTAATTTTACTAAGTTTTTCTTAGCATTTTCTAGTATGTTTTTTATCAAACCACTTTGACTTTCTCCCTTAATATCTGTAGAAAAATCGTCTATAGGGTCAATGCCTAGTTCAATATTTCCTGCAAGACACGGACCGCCAATAGATCCTGCAACAGTCTGATCGATACTGTGTGTATAACTGCTGAGTGCACCTTCTAACTGAGAAAAGTCACTTATGGGTGGGGGAGTAGGTGTTGCACCAATTGATCTGTTTTCAATAAACTTTGTTCTTAGTTCTTCATATAATCCAAATTCAAAAGTAGAATTATTGTTTGGTACCTCAGAACAGGATGAATTTTTTGATACAATTACATCTTGATAATATCGCACAAAACACGCATCTCTCGTTTCATCTCCTCCACAAGTCAATGGAATAGGAATATTATTACTTACACGTTGTATCTCAGCACCAATTAATAGAGCACATGAGGGTGTCGTTTGAGCAAAAATTGATTTTGAAGGCAGTAATAAAAATAAGAATAGAATAATCAGACTTAACGTTCTCATCCTCTCATTATACCCATCCTAGAAGAACTATTGCAATGGGTGAAAATCAGAGATATAATACGACATATGCAAACAATCGCTATTTTAGAAAAAATTAATACTATTGAACAGCAAATAAAAGAGTTAAAAAAACTTACCATTCTCTCTGCTGGGGAAAAAAAGAAAGTAACACAACAATACACTGCTTTAAAAGGTGGTTTTAATCAGACACTCTCAGATAAGAAAGCAATAAACCTTGTCAACAAAGAAAGACAAAAAATGTACACATCCTAATACAATATGATCTCGTATCCTACGGTAATACTTGATACTAACATATTGATTTCTGCGCTCATTTCGTCTGGATCCAGCAGTAAGATAATTGACATGCTTATAAATGATGAGTTTTTGCATATTACCTCACAGAATATTTTGAAAGAAGTAGAATCAGTAGGGAGAAGAGATAAATTTCGTCATTATTTTTCACTGCAAACATTCAAGAAATTCTTATTGATCATAAACCAAACATCTACTATAGTAATACCCGCTCCAACGATTCCATTGCAATACCAATCAATAGATACATCTGACAATATTTTTATTGCCACTATTCTGGAGAGTAATCCAGATTTCTTTATTACGGGGAATATCAAACATTTTACGCACATAAAAACATTAACTCATGTCATTTCTCCAGCAGAATTCATCAAAAAACATACAAACTAATGTATATATATGGATAAAGCAAAAATTGATAAACAATTAGTTACTTTTAAACAAAGGGTTGAAGCGGCATTCAAACCTCAAAAAATTATTTTGTATGGTTCTTATGCTCAAAATAAGACCAATGAGTATAGTGACGTAGATATTTTAGTGGTATCAAATACTTTTAAAGACATGAATATCGATGAACGCTCAAACAAGCTTTATGCTATGACTCAAAATCTACATCCAGATTTCCAAGCACATGGATTCACTCTCAATGAAATAGAAAACGCATCCCCTTACTCTACCCTAGGAGAGGCACTTCGTACTGGAGTGAGTATTTAATACAAATTATTGCAATGGCTATCAGGACTCCTCCGCAGCCTGATACCCTTTTACCATACCAAGTATCATAATAACAAGTACAAGAAGTGCTAGGTATTTGGGGCCTTCATGTATAAGAAGCTGCGCCACATTTGCTATCTGCCTATCGCGTAAGCCATTACCAGATTGTTCCTTCCACTGTTGTCTGACTATATCCCCTTCTTTCCTACCCAGCAGCTTATCTGCTAAGTTTCCAGCCGCCTCTCCTATCCATTTAGTATCTTCTCCATATTTTTCTGACCATTGGTCGCCCCATTTATCTTTATACAAATCTACCTCTTCCCATACTTCATTTTCCGCTTTCACCCGCTTTGGAAGCTGTGCGTAGTGTAAATAATCACTAACGATTTTGTATCGATCTTCGCGGCGCAGTGGGTACTGGTCTCCTTCTTTTACTACGGTAGACAATGCTGCTCTATCTTTATGGTGAGCTATATACTGAAGTTCAACGAGCACATTTTCTGCATCATCATTCATACGCATTACGTTTATAGAATTTTCTAGAAGTCGTATCGCCATATCGTCAGCCCACTCTACATTTTCATTCTTCATATCTGATCGCATTTCTACAATGACTTTATGAAGTGTTTCTGTATCTTCTTTACGATAGTATTTTTTGAGTGCACTCAGCAAATCGCCGTTGGTTGCAGCGTGTTTGTACCGTTCCTGGGTCCACATAACGCCCTCCAAGGTACGCTTTACCATATCTCGACCGCCGCGAGTAAATTCCAAGAATTGATACGCAGTATCATTTATAGGCATGGCAGCCGTGTTGTCGATAAGTTCGTTACCCGACCACATAAAGCGGGATTTCATTTTAGTATTACGAAATTCCTTGAATGTCTGTTTGAGCTCTTGCTTCATCTGTTGTTCATGTCGAGCTTCTTCTGATTTTGAAAGTGCTTTCTGATCAATCTTATGATCTTTGTACCACATTCTCTTACGGACTTCTGTAAGGGTCGGGGCAACCTCATGATTATTTTCCATTGGTTTAAGAACGACACGTTTTTTAATCTCCTGAAATACTTTTAATGCTGCCTTTACTTTTAGCTCGCGCTCTGGTGCAGTATTGTTTTTGTATTTTTCCTCCAAATAAGCACGTATGACATCTTCTTCAACTACGTACCCTCGCCGTTCTGTCTGCCCTTTATAAACTTCCATATCGCTTCGATCATTATCGAGACTTGCCATACTGTTGCCAAATAACGTCTTCTGAGCCCTATTTTCCATATCGGCTTGCTTTGCCACAAAGTCATTCATTTGCTTTGCAGTTTCAGTTCTAGCACGCTGCTGTACATAAAGCACGTCATTAAATGCTTCGTCACGAATTTTATCCTTTTCAGTAGCAGATTTAGATGCAATTTCATCCCAACCATCTTGAAAGTATTCTTCCAGTTCTGAATAAAGAGTCACGCCATTTTGAGATCTGGTGGGATTTTCTATAAATGCAAAATCCATTGGAACACGCTCAAATGCAAGTACCGTGAGTGCGTGATCGGTAATACGTTTGAGATCTTCTATCCTTTTTTTGGTTTCTTGTTTTTCGGCAATTTTTGCATCTTGTCCATTTCCTACTTGACTCTTTCGATGAATTATTGGTTCTACTATTTTATTCCAAAACTCATCTGCATTACTTATCTCACTAAATGCTATAGTAGTTTCTTGATGATTTTTATTGTTAAAGGTTAAGTTTAATCCCTGTTTGCCAACCCCCTGACTAAAGTACCGGTCATACATAAACCGAAATAAGTTTTTGTAATGTTCCTCTTTGGACACTTTCCCATCTTGGAGTTTGAGAAAGCCTTCATCAAAAAGAAGCTCATCGCGAAGTACTTTGAGTGGATTTATGCCAATATTTTCTAGTCGTTTCCATGCGTGTTCTAGGTCTCGTGGCCTATCGGCTCTTGGAGCCAGACGCTCTGCATTATCGGTATTGTCGAGCATATCTCGAAGCCAGGGGAAAAGAGCATATTTCATACGCCACCCAAGTTGCGTTTCTAAACCTCCCGTTTTCATAGGATTAAGCTCTTGTATATTGGGCGCCATGTCTGACGTATACATGACACGACCATGTCTGGCAAAGTCTCCTAGTCGAAACGACTCTTCATATATATCTCTTCCTTCATCGGTTATATCTTTGTGATCCCAGTTTTCTATAACCCACTTCATGTCTGGTTGAGGCATAAATGCCATTCCTTTTATATATAAATCAGACATAGCCCATTGTTTGGCGCTAAACCATGTATCATTGATGTCTAAGTCTTTGAGTGCGGTATCGCGGTAGGTGGCCTTACCATCCAAAAGTGATACTGGCGCATTGGCATAACTAGATAAAGCGTGCATTTCAAGATTGATAAGTGACAAATGCATACGTGCATGCACCAGTGCACGTTTTATAGCCCATTCCGGTACATCGCCAAAACTTAATAACATATCAGTTTTTGCTTCTCTCATAACTTCATCGATATTTGAAAAAAGACCTTGCAGAATTTCTGGATTCTTCATCCAGCCAGCTTTAGCAAACTTCTTCTTGTAGTGACTACTTATTTGTATCTTTGCAGCTTCTACCAAGTCAGCATGGGGAAGTTTATAAAGTTCATCTATGCGGGTTGATGGCAAGCTATGACCAGCATAATCTGCTGCTTTTTTAAAGAACGTCCCTTGATCTTTTCCTTCTCCTGCATGATTGATGAGGTAGTTAAAATTAATTCCCGCTTCAAGTAATTGCTTTTCTGATTCAGTAGATATAAACAGATCTTTTAATAGTTCTTTAAATGTGCCTTCCAAAAGCTCATGAGATGGCGTGGTATAGTCTACAAGCCTTCCCCCTACTTTTGTTATTCTCCCATTTCCATCAGTTCTATCTACCCACTTTTCTTGCTTTTCATTGCCGTAGCGGTAAAATTTTATTTTGCCCTTTCCTCTGTGTCCTCTTTCACTTTCACGGTCGCTCATGCCATCTAACTTCCCTACGAAATTATTGAATACTGACTGTAAATTGGCAAATTGATTCCGAGATTTATGTGAAACAAGCTCGTTCCAAGCGCCTTCTCCACTGGCGGCTATAACTGGAGCAAAGATCTTGTTGGTAGTGTATATAAGCACTTCATGAACGTATTGGGTCGCATCTTTTGCAGCACGGTCGATACGCTTTTGTTCGCTTGAAAAATTTGCTGGATCTAACTGTTGTAAAAAAAGATCAGTTAATTTTTCGTAATATGCATAAAAATGGTCACCCGATTCTATAGAATGAATCAGTTCCAATGCCTGGTAGGCGTGTTCTATTTCACCTTTAGCTTTCCCTTTATTAACTAAATCTGCAGTATTAAAGTGCATACCTCTTACCTCGTCAGAAGTAACGCCCGTACCTTCTAATATGGTTTTAGTTAATTCCAGTTCGGTCATATCTTCCCGCTCCTGACCTTTATGTAAGTTGTGTTCTACTTCCTGCTTTATTCGAGGTGCAAGTGCCGCAATAGCTGTACGCTTGAACTGTACTGCTTCAGCTTTTTTTGCTCTAAACTGGTCAAGAGTTATATTCATACCTGCTCCAGCCTGTTGTATGGCTTCTTCTATGTAGAGCTCTGCTTTACTTGGATTCTGGGTGCTTACGATAGTTTGAAGATCTCTTTCAAATTGTGTATTATCTGGATCATTGGGCTGAGAAAACTTTATATACTCATTTACGTTAAGTATGCCGTTTATAAGGGGCTGCAAAAATACTGCATCATTATGATCTATGGTTACGCCAGCAAGCTTTTGAATAAGCTTTTCAAAAAATATGCGAGTTGGTGCGTGTGTAGGAGGGTCAATGAGATGTTCTTGTGCCGCACGAACAAATAGTGTTACGGCGCTTTGTACAGATCGTGCATTAGGTTCATAGTCAGGTATTTTTTTTCCATCTGGTGCATCGGCCATAATCGACAACCTATCTACTGCCTGTGCCCGCTGTATAGCTATAACTTCTTTGATTTTTTTAGCTATTTTGGCTTTTTTCTCTTCTTTTTCTGGATCGGTCATAACAGCACGACGGTCATGAAATTCTTGAATTCCATCTTGAATTTCTTTATGCTCTTGATTTTCTGGTTGTGCATGCTCAACGTCATGAGGTTCATGTCCTGGTGTCATGCCATCAGTATAGCAAGAAGTTTATCGTCATGTTGACATGACATATGTTATAAGATGTGCAGTAAGAGAATCTTTTTTGAAATATTCTTCCATATCACAGGTTAAGCATGTCACATTCGTATGCGATACTAAAAAGAGTGCTAAGTCGAGTGGAATAAGAATGGGAACAATGATGAGATAAACTACACGAAATAGTTTCATTCTATATCGATATTCAATTCCTCTTCTTGAGATTGTGGTTCACCTTGAGATTCTGGCTGAACTTGTGGCTCATTACCTTTCAGATCTACCACTAAGCGTCGGTCACGTCCTTCGCCCACAGAATAGCTGGAAAGCTCTGGGTAGGTGGTTGCCACATGCTCGTGCATGATGCGCCTTTCATAAGATGAAAAGCCGCGAAGATACGTGGCTGACTGTTTTTCTTGTACTTTTTGAGCTGCTTGATCTGCTATATAGTGGAGTCGTTCCGTTTGCTTTTCTCGGTAATCGTTTACATTAATTACGAGGTCTGCGCGTTCTTGTGTTTCTTTAAATACAATAACTTCCAAAATCTTCTGAATGGCTCGTATGGTTTCGCCGTGCCTGCCGATAACAGTAGGTGCATCTTCTTCTGTTTTTATATTTACGTGCATCATGCCGTCTTCTTCTGAAACAGTTACTTCTGCGCTGCTTACCATCTTGTCAAGAAGCTCTTGGGTATGTTTTTGAATGATTGTTGGATCTATCATAGGGTTATAAATAAATAGTAATGGTTAATTGCTTACTTCTTGTTTTTATTCTCCAAGTTATGTTGGATTATACTAAAGAGCGAAAAGATATTCCAATACAGTGAAAGTCCCATGGGTAATGTGTAGGCAAAATACCCAATCATCAAGGGGAAGAAATACTTCGTTTGTGTTGTCATAGCTTTCTGAAATTCGTCACCCATGCTTGGTTCTATCTTTTTACCATCCTCATCAACAGTCTTTTTATCTTTCTTATCATCAGTCCCCATTTGCGCCATAGTCACCCGTGATTGAAAATATTGTAGTCCAGCAGTAATAATGGGAACAGCGATAAACGCTGGCCCTGCTTGAGCCGGAGAAAGGGCTAAATTAATACTAAAAAAATGAGGATCAATAGTTTGGAGCTTGAGAAAATCTGCATACAGTCTTCCGTTTATAGTAGCAACCAGTGAGTCATCGCCTTTTTGATTGAGAAATAGTTGAAGAGTACTAAAAAGTCCATAGATAAGAGGAATCTGTACGAGTGCAAATAAGCACCCAGATGCAGGATTTATACCCTCTTGTTGATATAAACTGAGTTGTTCTTTTTGCAATCGTTGTTTGTCATTTTTATGTTTTTTGTTGAGCTCATCAAGTCTTGGCTTAAGCTCCTTCATCTTGCGAGCCGTATGCATCTGCTTATTGAAAAATGGATGCATGAGAAGTCGTATCGTAAGGGTTATGGCAATTATGGAAAAGCCAAAAGCTCCCGTAAGACCCATACTGGTAAAGAGCTGATAAAAGCCAACAAGGATATTTAATGTTGGATTAATAAATAATGTAGTAAAGATAGTGCCTAATTGTTCCATAAGTAAAAAATTAAATAATGAGATCGCTTAATGAAACTGCTCATCAAGTATCGATGTGGCTTCTCCTTTGCGGGCCTTCCATAGAGCTTCAGTAACAAAGGGCATGTAGGGGTGAAGCATCATAAGACTAGCACTAAACACCTCTTGCATTCCATTAAGAGTATTCATACTACCATTTTGTATGCTTTCTTTCAATTGCTCTATGTAATAGTCGGCATATCGATGCCATACAAATTCATACATAAGATCAAATGCTTTGGCAAATTGGAATTTCTTAAAATGAGAATGGTATTTTTTTTGGACCGATGTAAATTCTTTTTGGAGTTCATCTAACATCCCTCCCCCCTTTGGGGTACTCCCCTCCAAGGGGAGATTTATAGTAGGTCCCCCTTCAGGAAGGGGGTCTCCGACATTACGTCGGAGGGGGGATGTCTTGATCTGATTCATCTCCAAAAACCTTCCTATATTCCATAGCTTATTTCCGAAATTGCGCATCGACTTGATTTTATCTTCAGACAGCACCACATCTCCCCCTTCTTTGGTACCAAAAATAAGAGCTGCCCGCAAAGCGTCAGCGCCGTATTCTTTTACCACATCCAGTGGATTTATGACATTCCCTTTACTCTTGCTCATTTTTTGGCCTTTCGCATCTCGCACCATGCCATGTAAAAATACATGTTGGAATGGGTGAACCTTAGTTTCAAAATACCCCATCATAATCATACGAGATACCCATGCGCGCAATATGTCATATCCTGTTTCCATTACCGTGGTTGGATAAAATGTATCAAAGAATGCGCCTGTTTTATCTAATGACTGTAACGTAGCAAAGGGCCACTGTGCCGAAGAGAACCAGGTATCAAACGTATCTTCATCTTGGATAAATGCACATGTTCCACAGATCTGACACTTTGTTGGCTTGTCGACCGAAACGAACCATTCATTTTTTGTTACACACCGATACGCCGGAATTTGTATCCCCCACACTATTTGGCGAGATATATTCCAATCGATGAAGTTTTCCAATATTTGGATGAGTTGCTTTTTAAATCGTTTAGGATGGATTTGAATAGTGTCATCTTCCACCAGTTTGATGGCTTGTTTTTTAAGTGGTTCAACGTTTATAAACCACTGTTCTTTAGGAAGGGGTTCTAAAGTGGTATTACATCGGTAACATTTTTTAATCACCATTTCGTGTGGTGTTATCTTCTGCATAAATCCTTTTTCTTCAAGCATGGCAACGAGCTTCTTACGTGCATCTGCTACCTTCATACCGTCAACAAGATTCGTATGTATCATAGTGCCGTCAAAGCCAATGATAGGCGGATAAGTAAGATTGTGCCGCTTTGCTATTTCAAAATCATTTACATCGTGATTGGGTGTTACTTTCACCGCACCGGTGCCAAACTTCATATCTACATAAGTATCGGCAATTATGGGTATCTCACGATGAGTGAGAGGGAGAACTACTTTTTTCCCGATAAGATGTTTGTACCGCGTATCTTCTGGGTGGACCATAACTGCAACATCGCCCAAAAATGTCTCTGGCCGGGTAGTGGCGATGGTTATATCTCCTCCATCTTTCAGAGGGAATTTGATGTGGTAGAGCTTGCCCGTGATTTCTAAATCTACCACTTCGAGATCTGAAAATGAAGTACCACACGAAGTGCAGTAATTGACAAGTTTGTTTGCTCGGTAGACAAGTCCTTCTTCATGAAAATGTTTGAAGGTGCTAT
>CALRFM010000016.1 GCA_943356515.1 Patescibacteria group bacterium | reverse complement strand
TTGGGCTTCGAGGTGTGTATGACACACAATGCGGATTCAAATTGTTTAAAACGAGCGCAGCGCAAGACATTATTAAGAATTTGCAGGTGTTTAAAGATAGGCATGAAAAAACTGGCTCATCAGTTTCTGCTGGCTTTGATTTAGAATTTTTATTTCTTGGATATATTCTTAAGTATTCTATTAAAGAAGTTCAGGTAATATGGAGGCATGTGGAAACAAAAAACGTTACGTTTATTAAATCATCGCTGGAGAGCTTGAAAGATATACTCACTATTAAATGGTATGACATTCTTAAAAAATACCCTCGCTAATATTCTACTGCCCTTTATTGCAGTTACCATATCGGCGATTATTATATTTATTGAATTCCCGTTTCTTCCTCAAAACATTAGTTTAGATGAAGCTGAATTTATATTGCTGGCACAATCTCTCGATAACCATTCCTATATTCCTTATACACAGCTTGCTACTGGGCATGCCACTCTATACTTTTATATTCTTCTCTTCTCAATAAAACTATTTGGGGGAACGATGTTTGCGGTACGACTCCCATCGGCTTTATTTGGTATTGTAGACACCGCTCTTATTTATTACATTTTCAAAATCATACTGCAAGAGAAAGAAAAATTATCACAAATAGTAAAGACTTGGATGCCTCTTTTGCTTACCATTCTTTTCAGTTCGATGCGGTGGTACTTTGGATTTGCAAGGTTTGGATTTGAGGCAACCACAGTCCTCTTATTTGAGCTTGGAGGCATTCTTGCATTTATTCTCTTTCGACAAAAGAAGAGCATGCGATATTTGCTGATAACAGGCATTTGTGCTGGACTTGCATATAACTCATATACGCCTGGGAGAATGTTTTTTATATTACCTCTCATCTTTTTGATTATTGATGGAATCAAGTTTAAAAACCTTTTGATATTTATAATCCCTATTATTCTTCTTAGTCTCCCCCTTAATATATACTTTGCAAAGCATGACGATAACCGCATTTATGAACTCTTCTTTCTGCAAAGTGAACAACTGAGTATTGCAGAGAAAACTGACTTTATGATTCAAAATGTCAAGAGTGTGGGCAGTATGTTTCTTATAAAAGGTGATATGAACGGACGCCATAACTATCCAGGCAAGCCCATGCTTAACCCCATTCTTGGATTATTGTTTGTAGCGGGACTTGTGATCAGTTTAGTAAGGTTTAAAAAGGGGTATAATGCATTTTTCTTAGTGTATTTTGTTCTTGGAATACTTCCGCCACTTCTTACCTACCCATGGGAAAACCCGAATGCCCTGCGCGGCGTAACCGTTATCCCTTCTATTGTATATTTTGCAGGTCAAGCGCTACTTGGAATGTTTTATATCAAACTTCCTATTCCTAAACGATACATACTGTACGTAATTTTTGTTATCGTAGCATTGTCGGCCATATATGAGCTTCGGACATATTTTGTATTTCAGAGACTTGTATTTCCCGCAGCATTTGAAATTCACCCAACATTACTTCAACCCTATTTAGATGGCACATACGATTTTAATACTAAAGCTATATGAACAAAATACTTAAAAACCATTGGCCTGTCATTTTGTATCTTCTTTTCTATACCATTATTTTTGGCGTCAAACTTATTCAAAACCCCTTCCCCTTCTTTGATTGGGATGAGTCTATTTACGCCCAAGTGGGTAAGGAGATGATCAATGGCTGGTCAATTGTTCCCTTGTGGCAAGGGCAAGCATGGCTCGATAAACCGCCACTGGTGCCTCTCTTTTATGGACTTATCATTCGCGCAACACCATTTCTATTGCCAGAAATATCCAGCAGACTCGCTACTCTCTTTTTGAGTACTTTTGCATTAGGGTTGCTATATGCCCTCTATTTCAAGGTATTAAAAGAATCATGGCTTACTACGCTTGTTGTTATAATAACCTCACTCACTTCGATTTTTCTGCAACGTGCTCAGGTATTAAATGTCGATATATTTTTACTTCTTGGCTGGCTGGGCTACATGGTGTTTTACAAGCGGTTCTGGGTATCGCTCCTCTTTTTGTCCTTGGCCGTATATAGCAAATCTCTTATTGGATTTTACCCTGTGGGAATAATGGGCTTATTTTATACCTATCAATTTGCAACTAAGCAGATCTCATTAAAAGAAGTTTTGCTACAGATAAAGCGACTTGTGTTACAAGTTGGCATTCTTGGCCTTTGGCACTTAGCCATGTTTGCAGCATATGGCGAACCCTTTTTATATCAACATTTCTATGAAAGTCATGTAAAACGAGTAACAGCATCTATAGAATCTCATTTTGGTAAACGCACATTTTATATTGATTTACTTTTCGAACAATATGGAAGATATGCATTCATTTCTGTTGTGGGATTTATAATTTTGATAACTCAGTGGTTTAAGAAACAATTAAGTAACAAACACGTGCTGTTTGCTCTTTTTTTGTTTCCTTGGTTTTTGTTTCTCAACCTTACAAAAACAAAAATATTTTGGTATGGACATCCGTATTTGGGTCAATTTGCACTTCTTATGCTGTACCCTCTTATACTGCTGAAACGATTTAGACTGGTGTATATGAGTGTGATAATCGTCGCGATGGGTATGGTATTACAGTACTATTTTGTACAGCAAACAGTACTTGATGATTTTTATTCTTCCACTGACCCTCATCATATTCTTGCCAAAGAGGCCGGCGACAGATGCGAGACGCTGTATGTGATGATTGAACCTGAAGGGCGTATTGCATCACAAACTCTGGAGAGTATGGATCTCTTGATCACCACTAGTAAATGGTGGGGCAATCATCCATCTATGGTGTATTACTTTGAAGGCGATCTTTCTTTTATATATACTCTTGAGGAATTGGCAAACATCGATGCTGAGTCGCGTGATGGATATTGTATTGCCGTACATCAAAATGACAGTGAGGCTCTCGATATAATAACTCAATATGATGTGCTCCAAACCTATAATCCATATATTCTCTATATAGCCTCAAACTAACTTGTCGTGTATACTTAAATCATGTTTTCCATAGAAGTAATATATTCTTTTATCAAAAAAAATATTCGAATACGCGATGTTGTTATTGTCCTAATAATAATTGGATTATATGCAGCTTCACGACTTATTAATCTAGATACATGGCCCATATTTTCAGATGAAGGCATATACATTCGATGGGCGCAGGTGGCTTGGAAAGATGCGTCGTGGCGATTCATATCTGTTACTGATGGCCGTCAGCCACTTCAGACATGGGGAACTATTCCCTTTCTTAAATTATTTCCCCATAATGCATTATTTGCGGGACGACTTTTCTCAGTAGCTACTGGGTTTATGGCTCTCACGGGTATATATTCTTTCCTCTTTTATCTATGGGGGAAGCGAGCAGCAGTAGTAGGTGCAATACTCTATATATTTCTTCCCTATACGTTGCTTTATGATCGGTTTGCACTTGTCGATTCAGCAGTGAATGCCGGATTCATATGGATACTATTCTTTTCTATCTGGCTTGCGAAAAATCGGAGACTAGATACGGCACTTATGCTGGGGTTTATCGGCGGCACTTCGCTCCTTGCTAAATCATCGTCACGTATGTTTCTCATGCTTGCTCTGTTTGCCCCGGTACTTTATTTGAAAGATTCACTCAAATCGATTATTTCCAAAACGGTTAACTATGGAGTGCTCCTTTCAGCAGCTGTGGGAATAAGTTTAATTTTTTATAATATACAGCGACTCTCACCATACTTTCATATTGTTGCACAAAAAAATACCACCTTTGTTATGACGTTTGCAGAGTTTATAGCAACTCCCTTTGCATACTCTCATAATTTTCGCGTAATCCCCCTGTATATTGCCTGGGAGTCTGGTTGGCTTATTATTCCCTTTAGTATTATCGGGCTCTTTTTGCTGTATAAAAAAGAGCGGTTATTTGCGCTGTATTTGAGCGTGTTTATCCTTATGCCCTATGTTGCAATATCGTTATTTGCAAAAATATTATTCCCACGGTATGTATTGTTTTATAGCAGTATTGTCATTATTTCTGCAACTTATTTCTTTATTCAATCTAAATGGAAATACATATATTATGCCTTCGTCATACTTCTCTCGAGTATGGCTTATTTCAACTATGCGCTCCTTTTCAACCCGGCACAAGCTAGCCTGCCACCAGTTGACAGAGGGCAATATGTGGAAGGGGTGACGGCAGTGTGGGGCGCAGGTGAATTTATGCAAAGCGTAAGAGAGGAGTCAATTGGGAAGCCTGTCCTTATTATGGCAGAAGGCGATTTTGGATTGGTTGGAGATGTACTAAGAGTATATTTACAAGAAGGTGATGCAGTAGCCATTGATGGATTCTGGCCACTCGATAAAGTACATCTTATTGAATATCAACCGCGACTTGAAGATCGAACAGTATATATCGTATTCTCACACCGCACGGAATTCCCAGACCATTGGCCCATGGAGTTTGTAAAAAAATATGAAAAGCCCGTTGGCAACAAAGCACTCTACGTATATAAACTAACCCATGGTCAATAAATACTATAACCTCATACTCGCTGCTCTTTTGGTATGTATCATAATCTTTTTCGGTAGAGATCTAAATCCGTTCGATGACAAAACGTTTATAGCTCATGACGAAACACAAGCCGCTCGCGTGTCAGAGTTTACTCTCAATATAACTCATGGACATATTCCTCCACGAATATCACCCAACATGTCCTTTGGTATGGGGTACCCCCTATTTAACTACTATGCTCCGTTTGCATATTGGGTTACCTCGGCAATCCACCTTACCGGAATACCTATTGCTTCGTCACTGGAGATAAGTTATCTGTTGGCACTCATCATTGCGTGTATGGGAATGGTGCAGTTTCTTAAACAATATGTTTCTGGCTGGGGAAGTCTCATTGGTGGACTCCTATACATAACATCTCCATTTGTAGCGGTAGATATATTTGTCCGGGGGAATTTAGCTGAAATTTGGTTTTTGGCACTCTTTCCTATTGGCTTGTATTTATTAAGTACGGTGGATAAAAAACGACTTTTTATAACCGCTCTCGTACTATCGTTCTTATTTTCAGTGCATAATATATTTTCTCTTCTTGCTGTTTTCATATTGCTTGCCTATTCAGTTTTGATTAAGAATAAATTTGCGCTGATATCTGTATTGGGGGGATTGTTGTTAAGTGCATATTTTCTGATCCCTGCAATAGTTGAACTTCCTTTTGTTCATGCGCAGGATGTTGCGATATTGACCCAGTATAAAGATCATTTTGTTTGCCCATCACAATTATGGTATTCTCCATGGGGTTACGGCGGATCTACTACTGGATGTCAGCTTGACGGCATGTCGTTTATGCTCGGGAAACTACAACTCCTTATGGGAACTGCTGGAATTGGTCTTCTCGTATGGAATCTTGTTAAAAAACCAAAGAAAAAACATCGAATTATTCCAATATCTATAGCCATTCTTCTTGTGGGAAGTATCTTTATGACTACAAAATACTCAGCACCAGTATGGCATATGTTTGAAGGAATGCTTTCATTATTCCAATTCCCATGGCGATTCTTATTGTTTGCTCTATTCGGATTATCATTTTTTGGAGCATATGGAGTATCGGCAAGTTCTAGAAATATTCCTAAAAGAGTTTTTTTGGTGTTTATGATCCTACTCACTGTTGGAATCTTGGGATTGAATGCCAAATTCTTCCAGGGAAACAATATTACACAAGATGAGTATAACGATCGTTTCATATCGTCAGAATACATCACAAATGTTGCGGCATACAAAGTTGCCGAATATCTTCCCATTTCTGCCGATTACAATACGTGGAGACTTCTTGCAAATAACGCATTTAGAGATGCATCAAATATTCCAAGGAATAATGAGGCTTTGTTTGACAGAACAATTTCACAAGAAGCAGGGAAAGATGCTATTATCAATATTCACAATGCACAGTATTGGACGATCACAAGTGAAGGGGATGTGTTGGTGCCAGAATCCTATGATACTATCGGTAGGCCGATTATAGCTAAAACAGACCACAATCGTGAAATTACTGTAACATATCACCAGACTCTGGTGCAACAGATCGCGAGTTGCATAGCCCTTCTGAGCGGTATACTACTGATAAGTTATTCATATCTATGGAACAAGAACCAAAATACAACTTAAAAAAGAATTCTGTCATTAGTCTTTTGAGCTTATTTTTTCAAAGCGGCTATTCTGCTGTGTTGGGACTTGTTGCTAACCTTGTGCTTACTATTGTATTGGCACCAGCTACATTTGGCATATATACGTTAGTATTATCTATTAATTCACTTCTCAACTACTTCTCAGATATTGGACTTGCGGCATCACTCGTACAGAAAAAAGATGTTACGGAAGATGATTTAAAAACGACATTTACTGTACAGCAGGGGCTTATTATTTCCCTTATTACCGTTGGATTTTTGGCAACATCATTTATTACTTCTTATTTCAACCTCCCTCCTGAGGCAATATATTTATACTGGGCAGTACTTGCATCTTTTTTCTTTTCATCATTAAAAACAATTCCTTCTATTAAACTCGAGCGGACTATTCAATTTCAGAAAATTGTGTTAGTCCAGATTGTTGAGAATACGTTGTTTTATATAAGCGTGTCGCTCCTTGCGCTTGCCGGGTTTGGACTTCATAGTTTCACAATATCTGTTCTTATTCGATCTGTAGTGGGAACGATACTTATTTATTCATTCTCATTTTGGACACCACACATTGGAATATCTAAAGAAAGTCTTAAGAAACTCTTGTCATTTGGTGTTCCATTTCAAACCAATACCCTACTTGCTTTAGTAAAAGATGATCTCATCTTATTGTTTCTTGGGAAAGTATTAGGACTTGAAGCGCTGGGGTATATTGGCTGGGCAAAGCGTTGGGCAGAGGCACCGATACGAATAATTATGGATAATATTAATCGTATTCTTTTCCCCATATTCTCTCGCTTGCAGCATGAAAAAGAGAAAGTCCAACAATTATTGGATAAAGTCATACAATATCAAACTCTTATTCTTGCACCCATTTATATTGGGTTGTTTCTTCTTATGCATAAGATTTTTATCTTGATACCAAAATATGACAAATGGGAACCAGCACTCCCCCTGTTTTATATGTTTGTCATTGCTGCGTTTTTCTCATCATATTCAAATCCATTCACTAACTTATTCAATGCGCTGGGGAAAATAAAATGGACGTTCTATTTTATGATCTATTGGACAGTAGCTTCATGGATACTTATTCCAATATTAACGTTACAAGTAGGTATATATGGATTTCCTATTGCTCAAATTGCTTTATCTCTTACATTTGTTCCGATTATGATTCTTGCACGAAGCTTGGTTCCATTTCAACCATGGGGAATCATTGTTAAACCGCTCGTTGCAAGCGTTATAATGGGCATTATTGTATATACTCTTGCCCAACTTGAAACTACGTGGATCAATGTTATCGTAACGGTATTTTCAGGTGGTTTAAGCTATATATTCATCTTGTATGTCGTCTTTCAAATGAATATAATGAAAGACATTCGCAACATCATAAGATATGAATAATATATCTGCCATAATCGTAGCTCTTGGTTCTCCAAAATATCTTGCTCAAACAATTGGTTCAATTACCGATCTGGTCGATGAAATTATTATTGTCGATATTGGATTAGATGATGCGACACTAGAAAGAATCAAAAAGGCTAAAAAAGTCATAATTAAAAAAGAACACGCCGTTCCCTATGTAGAACTTATCCGTGAACAATCGAAAAAACTAGCAAAACATACCTATGTATTCTTCCTTGACCCAGATGAGGTGGTGCCACCTCAACTAGCACAAAGCATTGCTGATAATTACGAGCAATACGACTATATTGTTGTGCCAAGAAAAAATATTATATTCACGAAATGGATTCAACATAGTCGTTGGTGGCCAGACTATCAAACGCGACTCTTTAAAAAAAGTGCGGCAATTTGGCCACAACAGCTCCATGCTCAACCAGAACTCAAAGGACATGGACTTACGCTTGAGCCGAAAGAAAATCTTGCATTAGTACATCATAATTATGAACGCATAAGCGAGTATATGAATAAAATGAATAGATACGCCCAGGGAGATGCACAAGAACATGTCGATAAACACAAGTCGTATACCATTAGAGAGGCTCTTGATGATGGCATGCGCGAATTTATCAGTAGATATTTTGCTGCAGAAGGCTATAAGGATGGCATGCATGGATTTGCTTTGTCGTTTTTGCAACTTATGTATTATCCCTTAGTGTATTTTTATTATTGGGAAGCAAGAAAATATGAAAAGATAGATCAAAAAGAGCTGGTAAACGAATCGTTACATTTTTTCAAAGATGGACTGTATCAAACCAATCATTGGTTGTCTCGAAAGGGATTCATTTCTGAATTATCAAAAATTAAACACATTATTATTAAATCACTTTCATGATGCAGCAATTATTTAAAAAGCATTCATCGTGGATACTTCTGTGTATTTTTCTCCTTGCACTTGCACTTCGCGTCTATAAGTTGGGCACTATTCCCTTTGGATTTCATTTTGATGAGGTGGCAAATGCATACGGCGCTAAGTTTATATTACTTAATGGACATGACATGTTTGGTAATAATGCTCCCCTTCTTTATCTTGATAAATTTGGCGATTATCCTCCTGTAATTCCTATGTACCTTTCAGGTTTTGGAGCTCTCATATTTGGCAATACGGTGTTTGGAGCCCGTGTGTTTATTGCTCTTGTTGGAGCACTCGCCATATTCCCTATGTATGGTATTGCTATGCGGATTTTTAAAAGAACTGAGACAGCTTTGTTTACTGCAAGCATGCTTGCCATAGCGCCTTGGCATATGTCTTTATCTCGATTGAGTGCCGAGGGAATAGTTGGACTGACCGTATATCTATGCGGACTTCAGATATTACTCAAGTCACTAGACGAAAAAAAATACAAACTTCTCATTGTGGCATTTCTTATTCTTATTTCAACCTTTTTTATATATCCATCATTTCGTATTATTGTTCCCCTCACTCTTCTCCCTCTATTCTTTCTCCAAAAAACGTGGCTCCCGATTAATAAGAAAAATATCATATACATACTGCTGCCACTTCTTGCCCTTACTATGACATTCTGGATAAGTACTCAACCATGGGGCACGGGAAGGTTTGAACAAACTGGTTTGGTGAGTCCTATGTCAGGAATTGCATCGAAACTTCAAGCCCTTATTTTTAATGAAGATAATATTACCATTGCACGAATATTTAATAATAAAGTTATTGGATATTCAAAAGAATTTATATTCCAATACTCTCGCTACTTTTCATTTAACTATTTATTTGGTGAAGATGGTGTTCCTAAAATATATCTCACTCCATATGTAGGACTTTTGCTGACTTCGCTGTTTCCTTTTATATTTGTTTCGATATTTGGATATATTCAAAAGAAGAATGTAAAAGTTAACCATAAGTTCTTTATATATCTTTTATATTTACTTCTTGTTGCACCAATTCCTGCAGCACTCACCGTACTTGATGTGCCGAGCATACAACGTGCCATTCTTACACCAGCGCTCTTCATAATGATTGCAGCATACGGTTTTAATGGACTATTAGATGTGAAATATAAGAAGATTTCGTTTGTCATTCCTTTACTTCTGATAATTGCTGTAGAATTTATTTTCTTTACTCACAATTACTTTCAGCATATCAGCTACTATACCACCCATCATAGAAATCCTGGAAATATGCAAGTAACTGATTATATTGTAGAGCATCAAAACGAATACGAAGAAATCTATGTTACAAGTCAGGAACAGTGGCTTCCTGTATATTATTTATATGCTGCAAATAATTACAGTGAAGATCTTACCGGAAAATTCAAAGAAAATTTTAGAGTAGAGCAAGTAGGAAATGTGCACTTCCCAGAAGACAACTGTCCAACAATAAGCGTATTCCAAAAATCACATGAGGCAAAAAAACTTACTGTTCCCGTGAAAACATTATTTATTCATTATATGGGATGCCCACTTTTTAATATCCCTATTGCCAGCGAGATGTTTACTGTCATTGACACTATTAAACGCCTAGATGAAACAGAAGTATTTCAAATACTAAAGATAAATCCTGACTTTGATGAAAGCCTCTTTAAGCCAGAACCCACTCACTAACATAATCATGGTTCCAAGTGATATGATATTTCCAAGCTGTTGTATCTTGCTTTGTTCAAATACTACTACAATATCACTCTCCCCTTCTGGAACTTGAAATGTAATAAGCCCTTGGTAAGCTGGATCCTGAAATTGAATACTACCCTCTTCTCCATTGATATAAAGTTTCCATCCAGGGAAATAGAAGGTGCGATCTATGACTGTTGTAGGAGCCACGGCTTTAACGGTATATGAATGCTTTATAGATGTAAGTGATTGTGATGTGATAATGGCCGTATCTCCAGATATTTCAACAGGATGAGTTGGATACTCTTTTGGTTCATGACCCATCCATACAGTATTGATCTCCGAGAAATAATTAGTGGTATAAGGGTAATCCCAATAAAAAGATTCGTCAGTAACTTCATATCCTTGTGTTGGAATCCAATAATATATGGTACTTATAATAACGAGAACAACAAGCGACCAATATATAACGCTTTTTTGAATTGGTTTAACATATACCATTACAATACCTGCACCCAGAGATGTCAGAAAAGAAATGATGGCAACAAGTCGCCAAGGGAATTGGAATTGCCGAATTAATGGAATGGTTTCCCAAAAAACTGTAGTTACCGGCTGCATAAAAAGTATTACAAGAGGTACGAGTAAAGCAATGAGCAATGCAAATAATTGAACTTCTTTTGTAATCTTATTTTTCAACAATAATACTAAAAGAGTCAGATATGAGATAACATGAAAGAGTCCAATTTGTACAGGAACTTCTGACATACGAAGTTTTGTAGAATTCGTAAAGTTGGGAAGAATCAGTGATAGGAGCGGAGGAAAGTGGTTGTAAAAAACATCTTTCGTAAACAAGTTACCATTGGTATATTTTTGTTCTAAAAAGGCGGGAATAGTAAAAAATGCAGCGAGTCCTAATCCAAAAAGTATCGATACGAAAACTTGCACCGCGTCTCTTATTTTTTTAGCTAATACTAGAGTAAATAATCCAGATAATCCAATAAATATATATCCATTAATAGTATGTCCTAATGCAAGGAGTGCTATGAATATTGATATTCCAAAAAAAGATCCATATGATTTTTTCTGTAAAAATCGCGTTATAAAATAAAATGAGAATGGCACCAACATATATGAATAGAGGCTCCCAATATTGCCGCGAATAAGCATGTCTACCAGTCGAAAAGGAGCAAATTGGTATATAAGTGCCGTAAATAATGCTATCTTCTCATTTTTGAAGTAGATTCGTGCAAAAAGATACATTCCTATTCCAGCCAGTAGATAAGTACCTGCAAAACTTAATTTAAGCGCCAGTTCTGGAGATATGGTTAGAAAGAGAAGAAATGCCCCTACCATATAAGGCAATGGCGCTGTTACATTAAAAAGTGCGGTACCATGACCAAAGTGGAACTGACTTGTCCAACGCACAGGGAATTGCCCCGCTTGCACCTCTTTGTAATACGATGCAAACCGAATAGCGTGCATAGCTCCATCGCTGGTATGAGGTAATTCTGATGACGAGAGCATGTGAGCCAACGGCAGAAATGAGGCGACGATGAGAATTATATATATATGCCACTTTTTCATGAGCTTACTCCAATTGGTTATCGTGTTTTTTCCCATATCGATAGATCCCATATGAAAAAGAGATTAGTAATACGGCAGATACTATATACGCACTGAAAAACCCTTTCTTCAACATTGAGTTTGCATGATGAGAAAAAGCTCGCCCAATATCGTTGAATGAATATATTCCGTGAAAATAAATAGGAAATACAGCATTTTCAAAACTTACTTGAAGAAGGTCTTTCTCATTCGGTCTTTCATATCCTCCAAATATTGACATTTCATCAAAATTAATTTGCCCTAATTGTTTTGACTCAAAAAAGACTATTTTATTTATATCGTCTTTCTTATAGATAAGAATGTCAAATTTTTTACTCGTAATTTTTTTGGGGAAAATAAGTATGAAAGGATCATCAACAGATGTAGGAAATAGATGGTCGTTTACCTTCTTAGTTACGGTTGTCTTTCCATTTTCTCTTAATTCAAAAATAGTTTCGCCTTCCTGTATTTTCCCTGCTTGCATGAGGGACATTCTAAGTGCGGTAATAGTTCTATTATTTTGATTATTAACATGCACAATAATTGGGTTGGCACCTATTGGAATTTGTGTTTCTGATAATTGATATTTGCGTTGCGGAATTAACACATATTTTGACTTTATCTGGTAATCGATAATAATAAACACAACGAACATAATCCCAAATAAAATAATTACATTCTTTATTCGTATATTTGGAATATATTTTTCAAATACCTGTGTAAATAATGGTTTACTTCGAAAAAGAAGTGACAATGATTCTATAAGAGTGCTTGAAAAAAGAAACATAATAATAAACTTCAGCATTAAATCATAAATCTGAAAATTAAATATCGCATCGATAAAAAATTTGTTATCAATGACATTATTATAGAGAGCCCCTATAGTTGGGGACAATAACAATGAAAGATATGATTCATTGCTCCATCCTTTTATAAACATTGCTATCATGGCAAACACAAATATCCAATTAAAACGTTTATTATGAAGAGCATATAAAAATGCAAAGGGTAAAATCCATAAGAGAAATTGGATAAAAAAGATTGGATCATTCATATATACAATCAATATTATTGAGATAATAACCAAGAGCACTCGATCTAAACTGCGAAATACAACCTCTTTTTGCTTGAGTAAATAGAGCATAAAAAAACCATACATATACAAGAAATAGGGAATTCCATTAAAATGATTTGCCAAAAGTGCCATTGATTCTTTTGAAAAAAGAAAGTAAGAATTTATAGTCTCTGCATCCATCGACCAACCTTGCTTAAATATGAAATACATAAGAGCTGTGGATCCGATATAGATAACGAGCGATTTCCATGACCGATTAGTAGAAATAAGGAGCGGTGGAATAGCAAGTAAAGGCACTTGCTTAATAACAGCACCTAGTGTAAACAGAGCAAGTGCAACTAATGTATTTCTATTAATTTCTTTTTTAGTATTTTGAAGTGCTTTAATCCAAAAGACAAATCCACCTACAAAGCATGCGAGCATGAATATATCTGGCATCAGAAAGGAAAAATTTATCATCATAAAATATGGATTTACTGCCCAAAATAATATGGCAAGATGTGCTTGTGCTCTATTTACTTGTCGTGCTGCACTATACAAAACAGCAACAAAAAGCCCATCCCAAAGAAATTGAATAAGCTTGATAAGAGTTAGTTGATATACAGGTGGGCTCCAAAGCCATAAGCCATTCAAATAGGAAGAATAATCTGTAAACCCTTTGGTATCAAAAAGATATTCAATATGAAGTAACCCAATAGAATCTAATACAGAGAGCCATAATCCAATAGTTTGATAGTATATTTTCCCATAAAGCTGAGACTCAAATCCCACTCTCAGCAATGCATTGAATCCTCCTACCACGCTCCCTGTTTCTGCTACTGATCTTACTACAGCTAGGACATTTACAATGTCTAACATTTGGGTGAAAAGAAGAGAATAGATGAGGCGTACACCAATACCGAGGAATAAGAGAGATAGTACTTTATAGTGCTTGCGAATAAAGCTCATACTAATGATTATACTTACTATTACTCGATGACTCAACATTAGTTCTTTTGTATGTCATTTAAAAGATAAAACGGGACGGTTTTTACAAATTTAAAAGATAAAATGGGACGGTAAGGTAAAGGTTATTCTCTATGATTGTGTGAATTATTAATTTCACACAATTCATATGAGTAAAGATCAAATTCATAAGCGGCTTTCTGA
>CALRFM010000015.1 GCA_943356515.1 Patescibacteria group bacterium | reverse complement strand
TTTAATTTCAAACTTTCCGCATCCGTTAGATTAAATGACATATGGGATAACTTCAATTAAATTGATAATCCTAAATTATCCCAATCGGTTTATTCAAAAGCGGACATTTCTATTCTTGCGGAGGCGGACATTTCTATTCTTGTGTAATAAGCCATTTCATAACCTTGACAACTGGAGCTTTCCAGTAGTAGTCTGATAGTTATATGAGAAAATTATCAGATAAACAATGGAGAATACTCTCGCCACTTCTCCCAAGACAAAACTTCAGTCGTGGTGGAAAACCTCGTGCAGATGATAAAAAAACAGTAGAGGGTATCTTGTGGATACTTACAACAGGAGCACAGTGGAGTGAACTTCCCCCTAAATATGGCTCCTCTGTTACTTGTTGGAGACGTTTTACCCAATGGAAAAAACAAGGAGTATGGAAGAATATATGGCAAAAACTTCTGGTAATCCTTGACAAACAAGAGAGACTCACGTGGGAAGTAGCCTATCTTGACGGAACATTTGCAAGCGCTAAAAAGGGGGATCAAAAGTAGATAAAACAAAGCGTGGGAAAGGTACAAAAACAATACTTGCTGTTGATGGCACAGGAATCCCCCTCACCTTTCTTATAGAAGCAGCAAATATATCTGAATTTAGACTTGCACTCCCTACAATAGACCAGATATCCGTTGAGTCTCGTCCTCTTCACCCCAAAAAGCGTCCAGATATACTGGTAGCCGACAAAGGCTATGACGCAAAATGGCTTCGTGAAGCGCTTACCAAACGAGGAATTAAACACAAAATACCCAAGAGAAGAAAAAAAGGACAGAGAGATGAACCAAGATACAACAAGCGTATTGAAGGTTATTACAAAACACGCTGGATTGTTGAACGTACCAATGCATGGCTTCAAAACTACAGACGAATTACCGTGAGGTGGGACTACTATGCAGATTCATATGAGGCATTCATTGAACTTGCCTGTATCCTTATTTGTTTACGAAGGGTATTGAAATGACTTCTAAGCTCTGGTGGAAGAAATGTTGCTCTCATTCGTGTATACGTATCTGCTTGAAGATTGGCTTCAGTAATCCCTGGATGGGTACCTTTATTACTTTCATAACCGCTCATAATGATTTTAGGTGACAACTCTCTCGCACCTAGAATTTTTGCTGCTTGAGCATTTCTTCGAGCATATGCTGAATTAGGGAAATTCCTTTCTGATGCTTTGATATCTTTCAAATCTACTGGACCCATGCCAGCGACAATTACCACATCAGGTTTAGCAAGCGCATCTCTTTTAACCTCAATTTGAGAAGATTCAACTTCTGATGGAGCCTTAGTGATAGTTGGTATATTTTCCAAATGCTTTTACAAAATAAACTTCTGAAGGTGCTTGTAATAAAGCTTTCCTACAACATCTTCATCAAATCGCTCCATGACATCTTGCCTGCAAAAAGCGCGATCTATAGAATCTATTTGTTGTATTTTTTCTGCCATTTCTTCGGGGCTATTTACTAAAAATCCTGTTTTACCGTCTTTGACAATTTCTGCCACTTCACCATGCGGATACGCTATCACTGGTGTTCCACTTGCTAACGCTTCAATAACAACTAAACCAAATGGTTCTTCCCATTCAATAGGGAAGAGAAATACGCTCGCCTCACTATAGAGTCTTGCTTTGGTGACAAAGTCTAATTCTTTTTTAAGTAGTACATTAACGCCATCAATGTGTGGCTCAATTTCTTTTTTAAAATAGTCTTCATCACGAACTTTTCCTGAAAGTATAAGGGGAATATGTGCTTTTTGTGCAGCGAGAATGGCATCTTTTTGATTTTTATGATAGGCAATGGTAGATAACATTAATGCGTAATTACCCGGAGAATCACCAAACGTAAACGAGTCAACATCTATTGGGTTGGGAATAGTTGCCAGATGATTAAGGTGAGGGTATGCATCTGCTTGGTGTTTGCCAATAGTAATAATATGGGTGTTGTAATGCGCAAAGGTTTCGGCAAGTTCTTCAAAAATGTTAAGATGCATAACATTCACAAAGGGTTTTTGAAGCATAGCAGCAAGAGGAATTAATACTGCCTCTCCGCGCATATTATTGAGTATAAAAGAGTAATCATCCTTGCGGTCAATCATGAGTTGTTGGACCTGAGCCAGATACGTCATTTCCAGTCGCATTTTGCGAGAAGCTTCAATTTTTGATTTATCTAATTCAATGGCATCTGCCGCATTACCAAACTGAGTGCCACCACCTATTTCAATAAATTCTATGTGTTTTAATAGAGCGTCAATATCTGCTTTTTCGTGCGCTAATTCTTCGGAGAAGTTTTGTATGGTGCCTTTTCCTGCGACAAATAGTATAGGTACGCCCTGTGCAGCTAGGAGCTTTGCCTGATAGTATGCTACGCGTTCTGTACCTCCCTGTTTTTTTGGAGGCGCTGGAGATGCTACCGATCCTAAAAGAAGTATAGATTTCATAAGTCAAATAAGTCTATCACAAAATCACCTTAAGAGGAATCACGCATTAGACATATTTTTCATATATTGAATTAAATTTCTCCCCGATCATATCCCAAGAAAATCTTTCAACCGCAATTTTGCGTGCTGTTGCACCCATCTTCGCTCGAAGTGCGTCATTATCGAGAAGCTTATTGACCTTTTCAACAATGTCGGTAGCATTATGCGGTTTAACAAAAAGTCCATTTTGCCCATCTTTGACGGCAAGAGGGATTCCCCCTTTTCTCGTCACAACAACCGGTGTCTCACAGGCCATTGATTCAAGAATAACTAATCCCAGAGGCTCATCCCAAATAGATGGAGCAATAAAAACATCAGCCAAGCTATAGAGCTGAACAAGTCTATCGGTATTGTCAACGTGTCCAGCAAAATGAACATTTGTAATATTCATGTCTTTCACTAACTGTTTCAGATATTTTTTTTCTGGTCCGTCACCTGATATGACTATGTGTCCGTGGATTTTATTAGCAGCTCGGATGAGGTATTTGACGCCTTTATACTTTGTTAGTTTACCGGCAAATAAGACCACTTTTTTTCCCTTCACGCCAAGTTCTTCGGCTATTGTTTCTTTCTCTACTTTACGAAAACGTTTAATATCAACACCGCCCGGAATTACCCTCATGTTTGATTTAAATTCCTCGCCGAAGACTTTCATAGCCCACTCTTTAGTGTAGGCAGAGTTGGGTATAATTCTTTTTGCTTTGCGAAGTGCATCCATGGTGAGGGCGATATAGCGTTTGTCTTTTTGAGCAGAAGGAAGTTCGGACCCATGAACCGTGATAATGTATGGAATTTGGTATGTAGATTTAACAAATCGAGCTACCCACGAAAGAGGATAGGCATGATGCACGTGAATTAAATCAGGTTTAAAATCTTCAACTGCATCAACCACAGAATCAAGAGTACTTTTATGAAATCGGAGAATATCTCGATGAGAAATATCGGTAAAAAGTTTGCAGTTGGGCCATTCTGGATGACCGGTAAAGGCTATTCTGAAGGGCATTTTGAGCGGATAAAGTTTTACACCATCGATCGGTCTTGTGTCTGGAGTAACTACAGCTACGTTGTGGGTCTTATTAACTTCCTTTGCCAAATAGCGGGCATATGTTCCTGATCCGGAACCATAGAACGGAAACCAGAGAAGATAAAGGATTCTTAGTTTTTTCTTTGTCATAGTTTGTATTATACCAAAAAATATAGTTTGGCAAATACAAGACGCTATAGATTATAAATATTATAAAAATCCTATAGATAGTAATGAATCATTAAATAAACCATAATAATATAAACTGTTTAATCAGCCCATATATCAAATAAAGACAATATTTGTTGAACAAAATAATGAGGGTATTTAAACATCTTGTAGTAATGAGAAAGGAATCCCTTAACTCCACTATCGATTCGCTCGGGATGACATTAATCTCCTTTTTTGGTATGTTAATACTATGGCAAAATATGTTCCAGATGTATCTTCAAGTAGATGGGTTATCATAGCAGACGGCAGGGAAAAAAGACCAGATGAAAATGGCGTTCCACATGGTGAGATATATGATAATGTTGCCCCAACTGACACGTGTCCTTTTTGTGCAGGGAATGAACATCTTACCCTCAATGAAACGTATCGAGTAGGTGATGGACTGCCAGGAAAACCAGGTTGGAAGGTGCGTGTTATTCCCAACAAATACCCCATCACTGACACGCATGAAGTCATTATCCATTCTCCAACAGAAGAAGATCTTCATCACTTACCAAAGGAACATATCAGTCAAGTCTTTCAGACCTTTCGGCAACGATTTATAGAGCATAGCAAACAAGGGCAAGTCATCATTTTTTGCAATAGAGGAGAGCATGCAGGAGCCTCAATCGAGCATCCTCATTCTCAACTCGTGGTATTGCCAAATCAGATAAATATCGAAGCACTTGAACGAGAACCTCTGGATAATATTGTTGAAGAGAATACCTTTTTCAATATTTACTGTCCAGACTTTTCTCAGTGGCCGTATGAGGTGTGGATTGCGCCCAAGGTGAAAGGAACTATCTTTGGCGATATTACCGATGAAGAGATAGAAGATTTGGTACCAATTTACACGAATGTTCTTCATAAATTAGAAGCAATTGCCGAAACCAAAAGCAAAACCAGCAAGGCTTTTAGCTACAATTTTTATATTTATCCGAAGGAAAATTGGTACATACGCATCATTCCCCGGTTTGTGTACCGTGCAGGCTTTGAACTGGGAACGGGTTTATCGGTAAACGTAAATGACCCCAGAGATGCGGCAGAGCACCTAAGGTCTGGCATAGATCCTCACGCATCAAGTGCCGATGTTATTGAAAAGCAGGAAGATGAGATAGATCGACTGAAGGGAAAGTTGAAGGCGATGGGGATAGATTCATCATACTAATTTGTACTAGTGTCATCCTGAACTTGTTTCAGGATCATGTAACTCAAATTAAAGATGCTGAAATAAATTCAGCATGACAAAAATTATTTCAACACCGCTTTAAGCCTCTCGAGTATGTGCGGAAAGATAGATGTTACTTGCTCTAACTCTTCTTTGGTAAAGTTACTAAGCACATACGCTTCACCTTGAATACCTTTTCCTTGAATTCTATTGTCTACTCCTATACGAATACGCCAAAACTCACTGGTTTTGAGATGATGTTCTACTGAATCTACACCGTTATGCCGTTTGGGCCCTACACCCATCTGCACCTTGAAATTGCCCAGCCGCATATCTAAGTCATCGTGAATAACAAATATGCTCGCTGGAGGGATTCCTGCATTTGACACAATGTGATGTGCCGCTTCACCGGAATTGTTCATGTAGGTTTGAGGTTTTGCCAACAGATAGTCTGATTTGGCAAGTTCAGCTCTGGCATACTTATCGTACTTCCAAGTGGCTTTTACCTCTTTGGCAAGCCAATCAACAAACATGAATCCCACATTATGACGATTCTTGGCATATTTGGCATCGGGGTTGCCCAGGCCAATAAGTGTAGTGTACATATATGGATATTATAGCAGGGATGAAATTGCTTACATAATGAGGCGAGCTTCGAGGACAGGTTGTTCCGATGAAGATTGAGGAAGAAATCCCATTTGATGCACGCCAGAGATAATATTACTTCCCGTGCTTCCGATGATTGAGAAAGGATATCCACGATTTTCAAGTTCTTGTGGAGTTCTACCCATTAAGTTATGTGGGCCAAGCCAAAGGCCCTTTCCAACTTCATCAAGCTGAGCTACCATATTAGTGTACATAACTCCTACCTCTCCAGCGATATCCTGATGTCGAGTCAGTCCAGCATACGCAGTGGGTCCAGTAATACTAAGAACTCCTTGAGCTATATCCCATCGTAAGCCAGTCTTATCTTCAAATTGCTCCACCAGTACTGGAAATTGATCTCTAATAAAATCAGCATCAGTAGCGCGAACATCGGCATGTGCAAGTTCTGGATGATCCTGAATTACTGCTGCCATTTGGGCATATCCATCTAAAATTTGCTGTTCATGCTCATGCAACCAGTGTCCGAGTAGGGGAGATTCATGTGTTGATTTTTCAGCATTGAAACCACCGTTAGCTTCAAGTTGAGCGAGGATTCTTGATATGTCTGGTTGTGATTCCATATATGTATTATTTGCTTCCTTGCGAACCCTGTAAGACCATAAGACTTACAATTGCAAGAAGAATTGCTCCAACGGTAAGGGTATTTTTCCCATTAATATGCTTTGTTAATTCTTGGAGGCGTGATAATTTAACAGGATCTTCTGCAAATTGTTTTTTCATGGTAGCAAGCAGAGCGTCAAATTCTCCAGATTCTACACTTTCTGCAAATTGGCGGGCCATATCGGTGGAAATCTGGCCATCAAGTATCATGTCGTAATATTGGGTAAACATTTCGTCAGAGCTTGCTACATTATCTAGTTGCTCCAGTTCAATTTTCATCTCTATTTCTTTGCGTTGTTTAAGTATAGTAAGTTGTTGAACATCATGTTTGAGCTGTGCTATAAGATCTGTTTGAGATGGGTCAGCAGCATCAAGAATTGCTTGAGCACTAGAAAGAGATTTTGTCAACTTATCAATTTCCACTTTATATTCAGCTTCTGTAGCTTGAACTGCATCCACATCTATTGAATATCCAACTACGGTACCCAATTCATCCGGAAGGAGCATAGACTTATCTTCTAGAAAGTCAAGTGTTTCTTTAAGTTTTGCTGCATCGGCGATATTCTTTTTGGCAAAACTTCGTCCTACTTCTGCGGTAATAAACCCTGCAGATTTGGTTGCAGATTCTATATCGGCAACCGCCGTATTTGGCGGTATGTATTCTTCGCCTTTGGCTTGTGCAATTTGTAAGTCTATATAGGCATTCATAGCTCCTTGTTCATCGGTTGGAAGAACACCTACTATAGCGCTACGCTCAGAAATAAGAAGCGCGTTCATAAGTTGGTTACGATGGACTACGGGCATTTTTTGACCATTGAAATCTAAACAAGTATATTCATCTCCCTCTAACTTAAGTATTGTTTTAGGTCTATATTCTTTTCCACCAATGTAAATAACGGGAGCATCGCCTGTTAAACTAACACCTCCATCTTGGACGGCTTGTGTATTTCGGACCCAGTCGATCAATTTAAGAGCTTTGGTGCTTTGCGCACTTTCTAATGCTGCTCGCTGTTCTGGAGTAGTTTTTTTATCTGCAAGAACTCTATTTACTTCTCCTGTATGTTGTTTCAGGAGTGCGTCTCCCACCGTATCTATTTCAGTTCTTTGTCGTTCTTCCTTGAGAGAATCTAGCTCTGCTTGTTTTTCTGCAGTGATAGGGCCTTGAACAGGTTCATTTGAAAAGTCTATTTTAGCTGAAAGCGGCACTACAGCTGGTTCTGATTGTTTTACATCTACTGATAGTGGCGGTGCTGCAACTGCTTCATTCATGAATTCATTGTAGTTGTATTTATATGGAAAATCAATTACCATAATTTCATGGCAGTATCCGAAGGTCCAACGCCTAAAATTCTCAAAGCAGTAACAATGGGAACTGAGGGCGTTGCTCCCTCTTTTTTTAATCGCTTTCGTCGAGGTGGCAAAGAGCCCAAAACTAATCCAGGCGTGGAGACGGCGTATAGTATAGAAAAAAACAAGCTTACGATACCTGGCGGTACCAATAAAGAAGGGGGAAAAGTGGAAGCTATGGCACATATTCCCCAAATAGTGCATGAACAGATGACACAAGTAATAGGGAATCAAATGCAGGCACTTATAAATATCCGAAAACGTGACCCCGTCATGTTTAATGCACTTATTGTAAGTCCCGAGCATCAGGCAGAAGGAGCGCTTCTCAACATGGTTATGGACACCGAAGGGGAATTGGACTACAACAAAATTGGAAACATATTGCGCGATGAAGGAAAAAAGAGTGAAAGTAAAACTGGCGTTGGTTGGCAAGTAGCCATGCTTACCCTAGATAAAGCCCTTACCAGACAGATGTATTCACTTGGATTGGCTGGAGTTCTCACAGAACAAAAAGATGGAAGAAGGCGCGATACTACTGCAAGTCGAAGTTACCGTGCAGATAGTAGTCTTTCTAGTTTCTTAAATATTGACCGAAGTAATTTAAACAAATGGCTTGGAAAGCATGGTAAGGCAGCTGCATGGATGGGTGGTGCAACGGCAGCCGGGGCAGGTATTGGGGCTGCTGCAGCCAAAATATTTGGTCTCGGATCTGTAGTTGGCGGAGGAGTTGTAGGTGGCCTAATGGGTGGTGGAGTTGTGGGTGCTGTGGGTGGAGCCGCTGCATTAGTACGTGAAGGATTAAAAGGTGGTTACAAAATAGATCAAGAAGCATTTGCAACAGGCCTCACCATGATGCAACAAGACCCCATAGAGCGGGAGTTTATGGTGCAAGCCTTTGGCATAAATCCAAACGATTTTATGGTGGTTGGAAATGAAGTGCAACTTTCAGCAAATGTAGATACTTACCAGACTTCAGATATACCGAGAAAACAAAAAGAACTGGTAGATATGATGATGCTCAGACTTACAGTGTATGAATCATGGGGCATAGGCATAGATTCATTGGATGCATTTCCAGAACAAGCTAATTATATATATGACCGGGTTCCTGGAGCGGGAATGGGAATAAAAGGTGAGCGAAACAGTTCAGTGCATGAACATACGTTAGAGCGCAGGTTTCAAGAGATAAAAGCAATTCAAGGTGGCAATCCTACAAAGGTAGAGCTCCTTCAAATGAGGCATCAAGCGCGACGAGAAGTGCACGCACAACTTACCCAAGAGCTTATTGAAGAACGCACCAAGCCTTCAAAAGAAAAAAAGCGTAAAGATAATATTGCTTCACTAGAAAAACAAAAAAACCGCTTTGGTACAGGTAAAGGAGAAACAGCCGAAACAAAGGGAAAAAAAGTAGTCGAAATGACCAAGAAGGCAACTGATGAGAAATCTGAGCTTACAAATCTTAAAGTAAAAGTTGAAGCTACTCAAACACAGATAGAGGAATATCTACAGGCACGTGAAGATTTGGATGAGACATGGAAAGATCTGGGAAGTGATTATAGATTGGTTCGTGGAACAGCAACGCTCGACGATATTGACGCAGAGATAAAGAGAAGAGAAAACTTGACTCCAGACAAGCTCCAGCAAATGCATGATGAGCTCAAGCAAGTTGAAGATAAACTCGAGGAAGCAAATGTACAAAGAGATGTGATTTTTGGTCATTTTCAAGATGGAGAGAGAAGTTTTACTACCATTACTTCATATGGTATTGGTGTAGATGTTCTAAGTAGAGAAGATCTAAATGGTGCGATGCAAGCGATAAACGATGCTCATAAAGCAGACAGTACCAAAGGCTGGCCCAAGTCTGAAAATGAGAACGTCTCCAAAAGAACAATGGTATTTGCCGCTATGGCAGAAGCTCGATCTCAACAATATTTACCCCCTACCAGAACTGAACTTGATTTAGTAATCAACAGTTCAACAAATGGGTTAAATCATGGCGATGTATTAACTACTCTCAGTCCTGAGGAACTTATTAGCTATGTAGGGCAAGTTGATGATGGTAGTGGATTAAGACCTCTTACTCAAGATGAAGCACGTAGTGCTCAGGCCCAGGCCATAAGAATATTCAATGTTCGTTCTCAAGTGTGGGCTCATATTGCAAAGGAGGAAGGGCTTTGGGTTGAACAGTTTAATGCAAGTCGAACTCTTGGGAAACCAACCACCGCTCGATTTTCAACCTTAGTTGAGGATAGCAAGGAATATGCAAAATCTCTCAAAAATTATAATACTACGAAGGCCCGTCATATTCGGGCAATCGATGGAAATATCGTAACTCTTAAAGCACAAGATCTTCTTGGTAGAAAAAAAGATAATGAAGCACATCCACTTGCAAAATTGAAAGAGCTAAGAGCAAAAGTAGAAGCTGCAGATAAGCATTTAGAACTAAATTCAGACCAAACGAAAGCACTGCAAGAGTCTCTTATGAATGGAGTGAAGACTCATGAAACTATTACCACAACCATTCATGCAGCCTTACCGCCGCCGCCAACACTTTTGACTGCCGATCTGGCAACCCTTCAAATCCACGAAGTTATGGAACGTATTAATGCAGCACATTCTCATCTGAATACTGTAGGGTGGAAAAAAGAAAAGAATGCAGAGCATATGGAAGAAGTAGCGCAAGCCATGTTAGAAGCACGAATGCTTGCTGATCGACCTGAAATTATCCCTGTTGCTCCTACTGCTCTTGATAACCTAGTGGCTTGGAACATGTCAGAGAAAGATATAGTATCTATGTCAGAAAATGAAATTTTTCAAGAAGCAAACCGTATACACAGACGGGACGCTACCCAAGGGTGGCCATCTACAGAGAATGGGACTGCATTTAGGAAGGGAATTGCACAAGGGGCGATAACTGAAGCAAAACGAAGATTCAATATCCGCATCGATACCTTTGTTCATGAAGATTTTGTAGAAGTTATTGACAAGCGAACAGAAGTACTTACCGAAGAGATTGAACACGCTCATGAAAACTTGGCAGATGACCGATTCTTTGTAGAAACAGTACACGATATGGCTTCACAAGAAACAGCACGTACCTTGCCATGGGTGTGGGAATGGGCTGGTCCTGGGCCCCAGTCACTGGCCAAAACTGACGGATCGCATAATTTTGTTCCACTAGATGATACCGAGCACACTAAAGGAGAATTATCGAACGATAATGGAACTCCGCGGGTACTGCCACGAAGCTATTATGAGCTCCTTAATGCCCTTACGGGATATCAAAGTAAAGAAGCCCATAAGCGAGAAGAAATGTTTAAAAAATTAGTTATTCATGATCAATTTAAACCGGAAGCAATAACTCAAAAGCTCGATACCAATTTAGGACTTGGATTGCCTGCCAATAGTACTATAACAGAGGCTTTTATGGCAATTCAAATACGATTAGCTGGTATACCACCTGGACAGCCGGGTGGACCGCTGCCGCCTTCATTAAGTCCAGCTTCAATACAACACGCCATGCAGTCGATTGTTCAAGATTATATACATAGGGGAGTCACGTTAACGTAGTATATTATATATACATATGAAACTAAGTACTGAAAAAATCATAGCCATATTGCCATTTGAGCCGGCATTTAAAGTTAAACTTAGGGAGGAGCTCCCCACTATGGATGTAGATACTCGTGCAGATGTCGAGCGGACATTATGGAGTTCCTTTGCAACCTATTACGAACTCAAACTACAAGAAAATATTCAACAAGCAGTTACAGAAGGAGATGTAAGTACCGATGGTACGTTGTATAAAAGGATGGAGGAAAAGACGGCAAAAGAAATTGAGAATATAAAACATGAATCTACCGATAAAGCCGGTCTTGATGATGTTCGTAAGAAGCTTGAAGGGTTAATTAATAGTAGTCATTCTACTAATCATGAATAATGGTGAGGGTTCGCCCGCAGCTACTCCAACAGATATAATCGCAACACTTGTATCTGAAAGAATGCAAGTAAGACAACCTCTGGTAGATAGGTACACTGCACCAGGAGTATCGGCTGAAGACAGAGCTGGCGCACTGCTAGATTTTCAACAACAATTCCGAGCAGATGCTACTCCGTGGACAAATGCATATCCTCAAGGAATGTTTACTGCAGGAGAGGCGCCTACTGGTCCAGCTCCAGACGATGTTGTAGCACAATTGGGTAGGACTAGAGAGCAAAATTTACGTCATCAAGCAGAAGAAGTGAAAAAAGCAGTACAAACTTCAACTCCGCTGCCGACCCCACGACCACCAGCTCCGTCATCAGACCGCAATGATACTCCTTTAGCGGCAGAAATGGTAGCCAGACAGTACCATTTGGAAGTTTATGGTAGCAAATGGCCTGGCAGGACAGCACAGACACTTCAAAGAGAATATGACTTGGAATATGGAGCTAGACCAGCAATTGATCAAAGTGGTAAGGTAAAAATGAAAGATCTAGACGGAAGCGTATTTTACGCACAGGTGAAAAGAAAAAAAGATACAACCACCCCACCCCAACCAGGTGTCCCAGCTAGTCAAGTAGATTATTCTGATCATGTTGTTTTGCCAACACCACCATCATCTACAGCTCCAGTTGAACAGCAAGATCAAGTACAACAAACTATTCCAGAAGCTGCAGCTCCTCCCGCACCTACTGAGCACCTATTTACCTACGATCCTGCAGCAGTCGATACGACAATAGGATATCTTACTAAAGAGAAGGGAGTAAGGAGTATGACTGCAGAAGAGATAGCGAGAGTACAAAAAATGATAGAAGAATATGATGGGACAGATATGACTGGAGTAGATGTCGCGATTGATGAAGTATTAGACGAGGAGAGAGAAGCTCCAGAGCATAAACTCGAGCCAACGCCATCAACTAACCCTCCCACACCAGCCGAACAACCCTGGCAGTTTAATGCAGATGGAGTAGCCCAAATTAATGAGACTTACAATAATCTGCAGATTTTACAATTCTTTGATGCCTATCAAGTCCCCAATTACTATGAACTGCTGGAAGTTAAACAAACCGCAAGTGATGATGAAATAAAGAAGGCGGTAAATACCATGTTGATTCGATATAATACAGGTAACTATAATAGTTCTATAATACCACCCCAACAAAGAGCACAAATGGATGCATTATGCTCGTACGTTCGAGAATCACTACGGTCATTATTGGATCCTGAACGAAGAAGTAATTACAATACATGGCTCACTCAGCCTAATATCTCAACAATATTGCAAGTAGCACTTGATGCAGAAAGAGAAAGAGCAGCAGTACAAAAACGGCAAGCAGCTACAGCCGCGCAACCAAAATCGGCAGCTCAACAAGCTAAACCAGCAGCGGCAGCTAAGTCTCCAGAACCTGCCAAAGTTCAGCCTCCCTATGAATTACGATTGGATCCCAAGCTACCTCTCATAGATCAAATACGAACTGCATTTGATGGAGGAAGTGCTCAGGTCAATGTGGCACTGGGTCCCGAAGATATGCAGGGGTTATTGCCTCAAATTATAAGTCAAGCCCTCCAGGCTGATAAGATTAAAAGATACGTTAGTGGATTGGCTTTCGACGAGAAGAAACTTGAATTAGTCATGGATGGTGATCAAATTAAGCTTGATGCAGAAGCAGATCTAAGCACTACTGAAGAAACTCCTGTTGTCAAAAAGGATAATATACCTTTGAAAGTTTCTATTGCTTTGAGTATGGATGACGATGGAAAATTAATAGTAACTCAATTTAAGTATGATGGAAGGGGGCCAAAAGGCTGGGCAAAGGTAAAGCTGTGGAAAGCGGGATCACCAATAGTTGGTATAAATATCGATGATACAGTCATGAGTGCAGATATTGAAGAGAAATTACAAGAGTTATTAGCAGGTGAAGGCATTCCAGTAGATCAGACTAGTTTTTCTTTTAGAAATGGTAAAGTTCAATTGGTAATGAAAAAAAACCCCAAAAAATAGAATCAAGCAACTTGAACATCCTATAGTAATCTGGCATAATAGGCTATGTTATACGAAAGATTTCCATATCCATATGATGATATTGGAAGAAAACTACATGAACTGTGGACTGATTTAGTAAATCCAGTACGTGTTCGTGATTGGGAAAAAATCTATGAGCGTGCAGCAGATTCCGCATTAACAGTAGAAGAACTGCAGTTTTTACAAATGCAAGCGCGTCGAGAATTAGAGTCGACAATACCACATCCTAATAAACCATTACCAGCGCATGCTGTGCTGTTGTATGGTTATGCTCAACAGGCTATGCGTCGAGAAGAAACAATACAATCTCCGGTTAATGAATATATCTTTGGGCTGATTGGTAAACACGCTCCATCGTTATTGCCCTCAGTTACTATGGAAGAGGATATTAGGGGATTATATTTCCAATTTGCTATTAAAATGCGTGACACAAAAGGAGAATTTTTTACGGTTTTTAATCCTACCTATATCGATCCAGAGAAGATGATTTATTTTCAAGGATAATCTTAAAAATAGGTGATGAAGTTCAAGGTAGATTTTATTCTAGATCAACTAAAACTACTGCTTCGAAATGCCAATAACGTACTCTTCATCTACTCATTCAATTAGTTAATATTTATTTCAACCTGT
>CALRFM010000014.1 GCA_943356515.1 Patescibacteria group bacterium | reverse complement strand
GTTTTCCTCCGTAGAGGTAAGGTTGCTTTTGTTTGTCATGCAGATGATAATGGACTAATGAATAGTTCCCATTATTCACGGCGTTTCTCTAAACAGGGGATGACATTTCTATCTTGGTAGGGGATGACATTTCTATATTGGTGTGAGAGGTGATATATTCTTCTTGACACCACTCGATACATCACCTATTCTAAAAGATATATGTTTAAAGATTTAACAAAGTTCGGTACACATCGAACAACTAACCAGGCCATTGGATTCTATATTGCATACCTTATTGCTACTATGTTGGTAGCCATGATTGCGGCAGGATTATTTGGAGCAGGCGCGTCAAACAGCGATGCCTTTGCAACAGGTGTTCGTATTGGTTCTGCAGTAGCTATATTAGTTTCAGTTGGTTTGGCCTACATGGTCATACAAGCCCGCAAACTTGGGGGAGAATTCAAATATATTCTCATCGGTTTACTTGCTGGCATACTTGCTTATTTTGGCGGTGGACTACTCGGACTTATCCCAGTGGCATACCTCACGACAGTAAAAAAGTAATAGACGAAAAAAACTGGGTATACTAACTACATGAACAAACTTGTTATTGTTTTGGTATTTCTTACTATATTCTTTGCGAGTTTTATTCCGGTAAAAGACACCGATTTTGGATGGCATTACCGTTGTGGTGTGGAACTTCTTCAAGGTAATCCGTGTACAACTAACACGTTCTCGTATCACTTGGCAAACTATCGAGCTTATTATCCGAGCTTTATCTTCGATGCCATAACGGCATTTACCTACGATGCAGTTGGTTTTAACGGACTCTCGCTTTTTTACGCACTTGCCATAACAAGCGTCTTTTATTTGATATACCTCATAAGTGGCAAGAAGCTCATTACTTCAGCACTTGGGTATAGTTTGATATTGTACCTTTCTCATGGAACGCTTGGATTAGGGTGGCGGCCACAAATTGTTACCTATGGATTATTTGTATTTGCATATTATTTCCTTTCACATCGGTCTTTTATAGGGGTTACCCCGAAAATCGGGGTTACCCCTTTTACTATAAGGCTTTTAACATATCCTATCTTTATGTTTTTATGGGTAAATACCCATATTGGATATTTTATAGGCATCGTTCTTTTTGGATTGTATGGATTTGATAATCTTGTGAGGGCTGTCTGGAAAAAAATATCATGGAAAGCTCTTGGTGCAATATTGGTAGTTGGTATAGGATCTATTCTTGCCACCTTTATAAACCCCTATGGTTGGAAGGTATATATTGAAATATACCGTCATATGGTAGCACCGATGAACACGATGATAGCTGAATGGGTCGCGCCAAGTCCCATGAATATGGGGATCATTATTTTATTCTATTTGGTGACCATAGCCCTTCAAATTATCCACAAAAAAATATCAGTATTTCAATTATTGGTGATTACTCTCTTAGGAACTATGGCGCTTATGGCAAATCGAAATATTCCTCTTTTTTATACTATTGCACTCATCCAAATTCTTCCTATCATTCCTACTTCAAAAAAGAATATGACACCTCTTTTTCTTCCCTTTTTAATAGCGATATTTGTGGCGATTGCTATTATTCAAGTGAGATATACCACTGCATTTAATGTAAGTTGGGATTCATACTGCACCAAAGGAAGAACACATTATCCATGTGATATTCTGAAAGAATATCCACAACTATCGGGGAATATATATACGTCTTATGAATATGGTGGATTTATGATCTGGCAAAAACCTGATAGTAAGGTATTTGTAGACGGGCGTATGTCTGCATGGAGCAATGATTCGGGAGAATACGCCTACCAAACCTATCTCAAAATCCTGCAAACACAACCTGGATGGAATGAGCTACTCAAAGCATATGATACTGATTACCTCCTTATTGGTCAGGGAACATTCTTGGATTTATTACTCGATGAAGATGCAGAAACGTATGGATGGGAAAAAGTATATGAAAATGACGTGCACGCCGTATTTAAAAACTGAATATCTCAATATCATCATTCTTATAGACAGTTGTCAAAAACTTATAGGAAGCTACCCCAACGTGTTCTTTCTGCGAAGATACAACGATAAAATGTATATCATTTTCCTTTAAAAATGTTCTTGCTTCAAATTCTTGCAACATTCCTGAATAAAATTCCATTGCATTATTGACCTTATTGTCATAATCTGGCGTTTGATCTTTGATGCCAAAATAGACATGCTTCCCAGTCTGTGCGGGAATGTAACTTGATAAAGGAGAAAGAGCCAAAACGCCATCTCGTTTACTACTTTCAAGAAAGTCAAAACTCTCTTTGAATGACAAAGGAATATAATACCAAATACTGTTATTTTTAACCTCAAAAATCCTTTTGCCAAATATATATAAAGAGGTAGGAAGTAATATAGTTAATGAAATAATCATTATAAATACCATCATTATTTGAGAATGGTTAACCTTCTCTTTAAGAAACAACACAAACAAGAGGGCCATTGGAAAGAGCAAACCACTCAAATATAACCGGCTTATTCCCAATGGAAGTAACGATAAGATGAGCGATACAATAATCCAGATATTCAAAAACCATACGAGTAATGACTTTTTAGGCAAAAAAAGTTGGTACATAAAAAAAATAATAAACAAACCATAGCCAAGCACCAAGGATGTAAGAGAGATGGGTTGGGGCTGATAGCTGGTGAGTACAGAAAACCCTGAAGTAAGAAAGTGCCATGTGTATATGATTGTTGGTGGAATAACGAGAATGGAAAATATTCCTAAATATATAAAGGGGTATTTTTTACTGATTTTCATATATGTAAGAAGAGCGAATATTCCCGATATTAATAAAAAACTCAATAACCTATAAGGATAGATAGGAATGAGTAATAAAGATGCTACGACTGAAGTAAATAAGTATTTTTTTTCTTTCTTCTCTATTGATAAATAAAAAAAGACAAGAGATGAAAGATAAAGAAGACCAGCGACTGCCTCATGAGGTTTTTGAAACGTACTAAAGAATGTAACTCCCGGAATGCTTAAGTCGGCCGACATCCCTAAAGAAGAAAAGAGAAAGCCAAGTCCACCACCAAGCGAAATTATAAGCAAAGCGTAGAGAGAATGAAGAGATTTTTTTAATAGCAATTTGCTTAATACCACTATTCCTGAAGCTAACAATATGCCACATACCATAGCCAATACATGATATAAAAGGATAGTATTTGCATTTGGAAAGAGCATCGCGGGAATAGTATAAAGAGGGTATACAAAAGTAGGCTTAACATACGAGGTAGTATTAATATTTGATAAAAGTAAATTCTTATCTTTTTGTGCCAATTTGATGATGGCAAAATAGTTATTAATATCCCAGGGATCAAACCAGGAAGCTTGACCGGAATATGAATAATGTTCCGGAGTATTTTGCATTCCGTAATAGTGAGGATAATAATTGATAAATAAAATCACGCCAAGAATTAACATAAATAACATACCAATGATAAATCCTCTTGTTTTTTTACTCATACGTTTATTCTATACATTAATATTGCATGTTAGAATAGCTACATGAAGCATAAAGTTATTATCGTTCTTCCTGCATATAATGCCGAAAAAACTCTTTTAAAAACCCTTCGTGCGATACCAAAAGGTGTGGCACATGAAATACTATTAAATGATGACGGCTCAAATGACAAAACAGTGCAAATCGCAAAAAAACTAGGAATACTAACCTTCCAGCATGAAACCAATCGTGGTTATGGAGCAAATCAAAAAACATGCTATACCCTTGCACTCGCCCACCACGCAAGTATTGTCGTAGTCCTCCACCCCGATTTTCAATATGACCCGCGAATTATTCCACATCTTGTAGATTTTATCAGAGAAGATTATTTTGATGTCATGCTTGGATCACGCATAAGAACACGTAAAGAGGCACTTGCTGGTGGTATGCCTCTCACCAAATACTATACGAATCGTATATTAACGTTTATCCAAAATATCGTAACCGGACAAAATCTTGGCGAGTGGCATACGGGCCTACAGGCATATTCCAGTAAAGTGCTCAAGGCAATACCATACGAGACATTTTCCGATGATTTTATCTTTGCTACCCAAATGTTTTTAGCCTCTTCAAAAAAGGGATTTCGTATGGGTGATATCCCAGTACCTGTTCGGTACTTTCCTGAGGCGTCTAGTATCAATTTCAAACGGAGTGCTCGCTATGCTCTACTTACATTATTTGAAACTCTCAAATACCTTTTAAAGCCAATCGTTCATAAGAAACATAAATACAAGCCCCACCGATAAGATAAGGATAACGATCATTACTCCCATAAATGCTAGGGGTGCATCTTGAAAAGGAAGCGCCACGTTCATGCCGTAAATACTCGCGATAATAGTTGGAATGGTAAGAATGACGGTGACCGCCGTGAAAAACCGAATAACTCGATTAGTATTATTGGTCATTATAGTTGAGTAAGCATCACGGATATTTACGATACTCGTAAGATTTTCTTTGGTAATTTGAATGAGCTGGTCATTATTCAAAAATAAATCTTCTATTAAATCTCTGTCTTCTTCATAGAGCTTGATATATTTGTGAGATAACAGATTTTTAAGCACAGTATTAGTTCGAACAAGAGCAAGATTAAAGTCATTGAGCACGCGCTCATATTCCACAAAGGTCGCAATATCTTTATTACTGATTTTTTCGAGTTCATACGAGCTACTTCGTGTTTCACGACTCATGGTATGAAGGTATGAATTATATGAAGTGTTTATTACCGTGAAAAGCTGAAGAAAAAGTTTTATTTTTTGAGTAGTAAAAAATATATTACGCTGTAAAAATCCATCAAGAAGAGGAGGTTTTTCTTTCGTTACCGTGATAATATTTTGGTCTTTAAGAATGAAAAGAATCGGAGAAGTGGTTATTTGGTGAAGTCGAGAATACGGGTATCTGCTGAAAATATATATTCCTCCATCTTCTACCTCAAGTCGAGGCACTTCATATTGGTCAGTTGCATCTTTGAGGAGTCCTTCGTCTAATGAATATTTTTTAACAAGCTCGGCCAGTTCGTCATCAGTGGGCTCTTGTACATGCACCCAAGACCCTATTCGATAGGTATCAAGTGTTTGAAGTTGTTTGTCTCGCAGATTTCTGTAATATATCTTGATCATATTATTATAATTGAGCTTTGTAACGATCTATATCTACCTTTGATCCTATGAAGGTAACCCCTTCTGCCTCGAGTCGCTGGCGATGCACTGATGGGCCGCCCATGCCATAGTTTGGTGCCAAAGATCCATCTGCCATAACCACCCGGTGACAGGGAACTTTGGGCCAGTATGGATTTTTGTGTAATATTTGACCAATGGCACGGTACCCTTTTGTGTTAAGTTTTTTACCAATGTCGCCATAGGTGGTGACTTTGCCTTTTGGCACTTTTTGAAGAGTGTCATAAACTTGTTGTTGTAGTGACATGGTATTTGATTATATATTATTGATGCTCGATGCCAGCTTTTTCATTTCCTCTTTACTCATATTGACAACGCTCGATAAGGTAAAACCTTCCACCTTATTTGTTTGTTGTGGCAACACATGTATGTGTGCGTGTGGCACTTCGTTCCCCATAGTTATGTATGATATAAATTCTGAGCCGAGCGATTGTTGTAATTTCTCTCCTACTTTTTTAGCTACTTCCCAGTATGCACCAAAGTTAGGTACATCATACACCCATCGATAATGTTCTTTGGGAATAACCAGCGCATGCCCCTTCACACGGGGAAATACATCGAGAAATGCCAAAAAATTATGGTCTTCATACACCGTGAAATTCGGCAACGTACCAGCAACAATAGAACAAAAAATGCATTCATGTGTGTCTGACATAAGTACATCCATAATACACCATCCTCAGATTGTTGACAATCTGTTGAGATTATGTATGATAGGATAAGAAGAACCTTCTATGCATTATTAATTTCATACTATTTAAAATGAAAATACATACCCCAGCAGACGTACCTCAAGATATGCAAAGTACGTACGAAGAAAACTACAAAACCATAACTCACGACACCGGCCGACTTATGTTATTTGCTGGAGATCAGAAAATTGAACACTTAAATGAAGATTTTTATGGAAAAGGAATTGCTCCAGAAGACAATGATCCAGAACATATGTTTAAGATTGCAAGCCAAGCAAACATTGGTGTTTTTGCCTCTCAACTCGGGCTTATTGCACGGTACGGCGCAGATTACAAAGACATACCGTATTTGGTAAAAATTAATTCAAAGAGTCACCTTATTGGTAAAGATCAACGTGACCCGTTAAGTGCTGCGTGGTTTGATATTGAACAAGTTGTAGAATTTAAAGAAAATAGTGGCTTGAATATTTTAGGAATTGGGTACACATTGTACCTAGGATCAGACTCTGAACCACAAATGCTCACCGAAGCGGCTCAAGCTATTTATGAAGCACATCAATATGGACTCCTTACGGTGGTTTGGTGTTACCCTCGAGGTAAAGCAGTCCCAGATGAGAAGGATGCTCATCTTATTGCAGGAGCTGCTGCAACTGCAGCAGTATTGGGAAGTGATTTTATAAAAGTAAATCCTCCCAGTAAAGATGGGAAGGCAGATGCCGCACTTCTAAAAGAGGCCACACAAGCTGCCGGAAGAAGTGGCGTAGTATGTGCGGGTGGTTCATCTGCATCTGCAGAAACATTTTTGCAAGGATTATATGACCAGATCCATATAGGTGGAACCATAGGGAACGCAACCGGCCGTAATATTCATCAAAAACCATTAGATGAAGCGATTCGATTTACCAATGCAACCTATGCAATAACGGTAGAAAATAAGACCGTAGAAGAGGCATTAGTAATTTATAACGGATAATACTATGGCAAAAATTAAAGTAGGATTAAACGGATTTGGAAGAATAGGAAGAGCAGTAACTCGCATTGCTGAAGGGAATGATTCGTTTGAAATTGTTCACATAAACACCCGTAAAACTCCCAATAAAACGCTTGCGTACCTTCTCAAATATGACTCTGTGTATCGAACGTATGACAAAAATGTTAAAGCAACAGAAGATGGTATAGAAATTGATGGTCGAACTATCACAACGAGCACTCGTGCAGAACCTTCTGAAATACCTTGGGGAGATGCACAAGTACAAGTAGTTATAGATGCAACGGGAGCATTTATCACAAAACCCGAATTATCAAAGCATTTGCGAGACACCGTAAAGAAAGTTATCTTAAGTGCACCAGCAAAAGATGATGAAACATTCCATATTGTACTTGGTGTAAACGAACTTGATCAAAGCCAAAATGTGATATCAAACGCATCATGTACTACCAATTGTGCGGCGCCACTTTTTAGCGTGCTTCACAATAACTTCAAAATAATTCGTGGGTATTTGACCACTGCTCACGCTTACACCGCAACTCAAAGTTTGCTTGATGATGCGGCTAAATCACCAGACAGAGGTCGCGCCGCAGCACTTAATATCATTCCTTCCACCACGGGAGCCGCAAAAGCTGTAGGACAAATAATTCCAGAACTCAAGGGAAAAATGAATGGTATTGCACTTCGTGTGCCAGTGCCAACCGGGTCATTTGTCGATATTACTGCAATAGTAGAAAAAGAAACAACACCAGAAGAAATAAATAGCATATTTAAGAAAGAATCAGAAGGCGCTCTGAAAGGAATCCTCGGATATGCAGAAGACGTCATTGTTTCATCAGACATTATTGGTTCAACCTATTCTTCAATATTTGACCCAAACTATACCGATGTAATAGATGGAACGTTTGTCAAGGTGTATGGTTGGTATGACAATGAATGGGGATACTCAAGTAGGATCGTTGATTTAATTAAAAAATTGTCTTTATAACCCTTATGTCTGATATCAAATATATTGACGATGTTGAACTGAGCGACAAAACAATCCTTGCGCGGTTCGATTTCAACGTTTCACTTAACCCCAACACATTCACCATTGCAGATGATGCGCGTATTCGCCAGTCACTTCCAACCATAGAATATTTACTCAAGAGAAATAACAAGCTTATTATCATGTCACATTTGGGAAGACCAAAAGGACAGCGGGATCCAAAGTATTCACTTCGGATTATTTGCGAACAGCTCAAGAAATATTTACCTGACTATACTCCTACGCTCATTGAAGACTTTACAACTTCCACACCAACATTTACAAAAGAAAATGAAATATTGGTGTTAGAAAATACTCGGTTTTACCCCGGAGAAAAAACAAATGATAAACAATTTGCCAAAAGCATGGCAAATTTGGCAGATGTATTTGTAAACGATGCGTTTGGCGTATGTCACCGAGAAGATGCTTCAGTAGTTGGAGTAACGGAATTTCTCCCATCGTATGGTGGCCTTCTTCTTAAAAAAGAAATACAGATGCTCTCAATGGTTCTTGGAAAACCTAAAAAACCTTTTGTAGCAGCTATCGGTGGATCCAAAATTGAAACAAAAATAAAAGTACTCGACCGCATGATGGAACTTGCAGATTATTTAATTATTGGCGGCGCTCTTGCTAACACATTTTTATATGCTCAAGGCATAGAAGTAGGAATGAGTTTAGTTGAAAAAGACAAAGCAGAACTTGCGCAAAAACTTCTTTTTAAAGCTGCTCAACATGATACTTCAGTAATACTCCCATCAGATTGTATTGTGGGAGACTCAAAGGAATTAGAACGCGGCGGAGAAGTGGTTAAAAATACCCAAGTACCAAAAGATAAGCAAATACTCGACATTGGACCAGAAACCAAAGCGCGTATTGGTTCCATAATTGCCAAAGCAAATACTATTGTTTGGAATGGTCCAGTAGGATATTTTGAAAATCCTCACTATCGTCAGGGAACTGATTTTATGTATTATGCTATAACTAACAATGAAGATGCAGTATCTATCGTAGGTGGCGGAGATACATTGGCTGCCATATCTAAGAAAGAATATTTAGAGAAACTCACTCACATTTCAACTGGCGGAGGTGCTATGCTTGAATTTATTGAAAAAGGGTCGCTACCGGGAATCGATGCGTTGAAAAAATAATTAATTACATTTATTCTAAAATTATGGATAGAAATCTTGCCCTCGAATTTGTACGCGTTACCGAAGCTGCAGCTATTGCCGCTGCCAAATGGATTGGAAAAGGCGAAGGTAAAAAAGCAGATGGCGCAGCAGTCGAGGCGATGCGAACGAGATTTAACAATATAGAATTTAATGGCAGTATTGTAATAGGAGAAGGAAAAAAAGATGAAGCACCTGAGTTATATGTTGGAGAAAAACTTGGCACTGGTAGTGGACCCGAAATGGATATTGCAGTAGATCCACTAGAGTGCACCGATAGTGTAGCTTTTGGCAGATACAATGCAACAACCTTGGTTACAACCGGACCAAAAGGAAGTTTGTTAAGCGCCCCCGATACCTACATGGATAAAATTGCAGTTGGACCTGCAGCACGAGATGCGATCAGTCTTGAAGTATCTGTTACAGAAAATATTCAAAATGTAGCAAAAGCCTTAGGAAAAAATGTTGAAGATGTTACGGTATCTATGCTTGACCGACCTCGACATCAAGATATGATAAACGAGATTCGAGAAGCTGGAGCACGTATACGTCTTGTCACAGACGGCGATGTGGCAGTAGCAGTAGCAACATGTCAGGAAGAAAGCCCCATAGATATGCTCCTTGGAAGTGGAGGAAGTGCCGAGGCAGTACTTGCGGCAGTTGCCATGAAAATAATGGGTGGACAGATACTGGCACGACTGAAGCCAAGAAATGATGAAGATAGAAAAGAGATGGAAGCGCTCGGATTAGATGATAAGACAATTTTTACTTCAGAAGATTTGGCAAAAGGTGACAATCTTACGTTTACCGCAACTGGAGTAATAGACGGCCCCATGCTACCAGGAGTCATATTTAATCCAACATCAATCCTTACTCATTCGGTAGTCATGCGAAGTAAATCAAAAACAATCAGGTACATCACCACGTATCATCATGATGAGGAGTAAGTGATATTATTTGATAATCTCAACTACTGTATCTGCAGGCACTGGCGAGTTTACAGTATATTCTCCACTCCGTTCTATTGAAGGTAATTCACTCTTCCCCAGTACTTTTGCTCCATGCATCCAATAAATAGTTAAGTCTTCAAATGTGTTCTTATTCCAAAACGATTGCATAGTTGCCTCTGGAAAGATAAATATCATCCCGTCATATGAAACGGGCTTTCGTACATACATGAGTCCTTGCTGCCACCGCTCTGGCGTATCTGCAACTACGAGGGTGTATTCAGTATCTTCTATTATCATTTTGCGGGTTTCGTACCCTTCCCACAATGCTTGTGAACCTGATTGAGAAGCATTTTGATAGATCAGCCAAACACCAACCAACAGTAATAGTATTACTCCTCCTTTTATACCTACTTTCATTAGGTATAATAATATCATGCCTGCAGAACTCAAAGCTCAAACAAAAGTTCAGGCACATATTGCCCTTGGCCACCATGCCAACGACCGGCGTATGTGGATTGAAATGATCGTGTATAGTATTATCCTTCTTGTTGTTATATCGGGGTATTATTTTGTCCAAAGCTCGCCATTTACTGGACGCACTATAAATAGAATCTTTGCAGATCTTTCAATGTTGCTCATAGGTATTTCTCTCATATTAAGTGGCGTGTGTTACTTTTGGGATTTTGCCGATAAATATATCATTTACCGGAAACATATCGGCTTAGTGGGAGTCTGTTATATGATTTTACATATCATTCTCTCGGTAGTCATGTCTGCGTATTCACCCTTTCCGGGATATTATTTGGAAGATAAGCGCATCTTATCATTTATTGCAGCGGTGCTTGGTACCATTATATTTTCTGGTATGGCGGTGATTTCTAATAGATTTGCCATTGCAGAAATTGGTCCTCAGCTGTGGCGCAACCTTATGCGCTTTGGATATATTGGATTTGCATTTACGTTGTATCATTTTGGTGCCAAAGGTATGCCGTATTGGCTGCCGTGGTTTATGGGTGAAAGCAAGTCGATAGTTCCGTCATTTGGACTCATTGTCTTCTTGTTTGGAATTGTAGTACTTGTGATGAGAGTTGCGTTGTGGATCTCTACGGTGAAGAAAAGTAAGTTAGCCTAATATTACAATGCTTAAAGAGCTTAAATTACGTATTCATCACCATAAACACATCGAAAAAAACCTTATTGATAAAGGGGCAAAGTTTACTCATGAAGCATCTTTTGTAGACACTTACTTTAACCAACCGCCAGGACGCGTATATAAAATTGTTGAAAAGGATAATGAAGCATTTATAAATATTTTTCAAGCGGTCAACGGTAAATTTGAAGTTGTAAAAGATGAATCAATCAAGAATGTTAAAGAAGTAAAGAAAGAATTAACTTCAAAGTACGGAATTAAGCGTATTTTAAAAGGCACACGTACATTTTTTACATACAAAAACTTCACCATTATTTTTAATCTAATTGACGATGTGGGAGAATTTCTTATTTTAGTAGGAGAAAACCCATCAACAGATGTTATTGAAAAAGAATTACAAATAGAAAATCCAAAATATATCACTGTTTCTTTTGATGAAATAAAAGCTCAATGACACTCCTCAACCCAAGGGTCGAGGTATCTCATTGTCATTCAGAGGAAGCAAAGTGACCGAAGAATCTAGGAGTTTTTTAGTACTGGATCCTTCCCCCGAGTACTCGGGGTCTGGATGACATATTCGACGCAAGCGTCGGGGAATTAAACCCTGGAGTTGAGATAAAGAAACGAGCTATTAACCAATGACATAACTGTCAAGAAAACTGACTGTTAAAGATCCAAGTGAAAGTTTAGCAATAGAGCAGGAACATATTATTTTAGGCTTGCTACATTGAAGAAAGGCAAGTCTGCCTAAAAGAGATGATCTTTTTTTTGAATGTCTAATTCTTCAAATCTTCTCTATACTGATAAGTAATGTCCACAAAAGTCATAGCGCGGATAATAGTAGTCTGCATCATTATTGTCTTAATAGGTATCGTATATATATTATGGTCAGATGGGAAGCAATCAGCTCCTGATAATCTTGCTGAGACACCAGCAGTTGAACAAAGCCCCAAATCAGCTCTTGTTGAAAGTGATACTACAACAGATAGATTAAAGGATATGGAAGATGACATAATAAAACTCAAAAAAACGGTTAAAGAGCAGAAATCTCTTATCGATACATTGTCTGAAGGAAATGCGACTTCTGAAGCACGGTTGGCCAAGACTTCTGGAAAAAATATACTTGCAACTGCTCATACAAAAGGATCTTTGTTTAGCACTACATCGACAGCTTACTCACCTATGAGTATGTTTGTGAATATTGCCTGCCCAGTACAGTGTACATTGTGGATAGATTTTTATACTACTTCAAAGAATAATGCTGCAAATAATGAAAACACTTATGGTCTTTTCTTGAATGGCCAAGACCAATCGCTTTACAGCAAAGCCGTTCTCCCTACTACCAATGGATCAGCATCAATATCACTTAACGATGCCATACCGGTAGGTGCGGGTACGTATACAGTTGAGATTCAAGCTAAAACTTCTGGAGGAACGTTGCAGAGTGATATATCGTTCTTGCAAGTACTTGCTATTGAAAGATAGTGATTTTGGTCGGGATGGTTCCGAATTCTCGGGACGACCTTATGCTCCTTCTTGTAGTTTTATTCTTGTCGGGGCGGCGAGACTCGAACTCGCGACCTTACGCTCCCAAAGCGTACGTTCTAGCCATCTGAACTACGCCCCGATGTTATTCTTAATGTAGTTTACAATTATCTTTTTTATTTCTCTTCCTAATCCAGTTTTATAAAACTTTTCTCTTTGTGCAACATCTTCTTTGCAAAAGTATTTTTCATAATAGACAAGCTCAAATGGTCCATTGTTCTTTGACCAACTATTGGATCCTCCATTATGCTCCTGAACTCTTTTTATAGGTTCTTTAGATGTTTTACCTACATATATCTTATTGTTTCGTTTACTTTCCATGAAGTAAACATGCCATGTTTTCATAGTGCCATCTGTCCGCCAAAGGCGGATCCGCCTATGGCGGAAACTACGCCCCGAACAAGTGAGACTATTGTATCAACAACAGGTTGTAACTGCAATCTGTCTTGTACAATGAATGCATGTTCCCAAAAACTAAACTCTGGCAATTATATATTCTTCCTCTCATTGTTATTGGTATTTTACTTCTTCAAGAACAAGTTGGCTTTGCCATAGAAAGTAATGAACCATTTGAAAAAATTGCGCAGGAAACTACGTCTGTACAAGAAGTAGATCCAGATATGTTTGAAAAGGTATTTGTTAAAAAAGTGGTGGATGGCGATACTCTTATATTAGATTCAGATCAGCGAGTACGATTTATAGGGGTAGACACTCCAGAAACCGTACATCCAAAAAAATCTATGCAATGTTATGGACGCGAAGCTTCAAATAAAACAAAAGCGCTTCTTTCAGATAAATGGATATATCTTGAAAAGGATGTTTCTGAAACCGATAGATATGCTCGCTTATTACGTTATATCTATTTACCAGATCCCAATAATCCCAAAGAGGTGATATTTATAAATGAATATCTGATTGAATATGGGTATGGCACCGTGATAACCTATCCGCCCGATGTGAAGTATCACGACAAATTGGTAGATGCGCAGCGCATAGCACAAAAAGAAAAACGAGGACTCTGGGGAGAATGTAAGTAATTATGCATCCACGCCAACGGCATCTTTAATATTGTTATAGCCATCTTGCTCCATAAATTTTACAAGATCGAGGTTAATCTGCGTAATAACCTGCGGACCTTCGAAAATCATACCAGTGATCATCTGGATGAGTGATGCACCAAGTCTTATTTTGCGATAGGCATCGTGGGCATTGAATACTCCTCCACAGCCGATGATAATAAGTTTCTTGCCATACTCACGATATGCTAAGCGAATAAGTTCGTTTGATCTTCTGAAGGTTGGCTTACCGCTGAAATTTCCCTTCCCAGCACGTTCAATTTCTTCTTTTACAAAAGATGGGTCTTTACGATCTTTTTGCAAATTGCCAAATATAACTCCTTTTATCCAAGCATGCTTAACAATTTCTTTGAGCATAAGCTTCACTTCCG
>CALRFM010000013.1 GCA_943356515.1 Patescibacteria group bacterium | reverse complement strand
CACTGGTTCTATTGGCCTTCTCCCCTCGGCATCAATTGGAGAAAAGACATCATTGTATGAACCCATTCATGGATCATATCCAAAAGCTGCTGATCAAAATACCGCAAACCCCATAGGCACTATCTTGTCAGCTGCGATGATGCTCGAATATAGTTTCGATATGAAAGAAGAAGCCGAAGCAATTTGCAGATCAGTAATATCGCTTTTAGATGAAGGAAAAGGAACAAGAGATATTGTGTCAGAAAACCCGCTCTCAACTTCTGAGGTTGGAGACGCGGTGGCCAGAAGAATTCACAAACTTATATAGCTTCATTCCGATCACTGATCCAACAATAGGTCCAATCATATACATGATGCTAAATGATTTGATTCCTACTGCAACAGCAGGATTCAGTACTCCATTTGAACCCATGAGTGCTGCAATGGCAATACCCATAAAGAGTGAAGTTCCAACAACTACGCCAGACATTGCTTTGTGAACATTGCCAAATACGACAGATGCAATGCCAAAGGTAAAGAATATCATGCCAGCCATTTCTGCCAGTCCAGTTATAATAGAACTTGAAGCAGTAATACTGTAATTTATATCCATAAGCATGCCAATAATAAGAGCGGTTGCTGCTCCAAAGATCTGCGCCATAATGTAAGACAATGCATCATTAGTATCAATTTTTTTAATTGACCATAACCCAATAGTGACTGCAGGGTTTATATGTGTTCCAGAAATATGTCCCACGCTATATACAAATAATCCAAGAGTAATAGCTGCCAGTATAGGAGTGGCAATGGGGAATATGCCATCAAGTGAAAGAATCACAACGAAGGTCAGGGTTAATGTGCCGATAAATTCAGCGAGGAATTTTTGATACATTATTTCTTTTCAATAGTTTCAAACTGTGTGAAAGGAACCAAAACATCAGGGACTTTTATGGTACCATCTTTTTGTTGATAGTTTTCCAATATTGCAATAAGTATGCGAGGAGATGCTACTGCGGTATTATTGTAAGTAAAACAAAACTTCGTTTTACCATCTTTTCCACGATATTTCATATTGAGTCTTCGCGCTTGAAAGTCTCCCATTATAGAGTTAGACATCGTCTCTCCATATGCTTTTCTTGACGGCATCCAAGTTTCTATATCGTATTTTTTTATTTGTGGTTCACCCATGTCTCCGGTGCACATAAGCAGTTGTCGGTAGGGGAGTTTCAAGTCTTGCAATATTTCTTCAGCATTTTGTTCAAGTTCTTCATGGATCTTTATCGCTTCTTCCCTATCATTTTTTCCAATAACTACTTGTTCAATCTTCCAAAATTCATGAACTCTGTAAAGTCCTTTTGTATCTTTACCATAGGCTCCGGCCTCTCTACGGTAACACGGAGACATGCCCGTATACCGTTTGGGCAACTCACTTTCTTGCAATGTTTCACCAGCATGATATGCGGTTACGGGAATCTCTGCGGTTCCTGCCAAATAGGAATCGTCATCATTGAGTTTATACACATCTTGTTGACCGCCCCATGGAAAGTGACCTGAACCATAGAGTGTAAATGCTTTTACAATAGTTGGAGGAATCATAGGGGTAAATCCCTTTGCAACTAATTTTTGATAGACATAAAAGATTAATGCTAGATGTAATGTAGCTCCTTGATTTTTAAGAAAATATCCACGAAATCCAGATACCTTCGATCCTCGTTCTAAATCAAAAATATCCAATTCTGTTCCTAAAGTGATATGATCTTTTGGCTCAAAATCAAACGCTCGAATGTCTCCCCATTTTTTAAGTTCTACATTATCTTTTTCACTTTTACCCACTGGGACTTCATCCAAAGGAACGTTTGGAACATACATCATAAGATCATTGAGTTTAGTATCAATCTTTTTCAGATCGTCTTCTATTATTTTAAGTTTTTCTTTTATTTCTTTACCACGGGTAATATCATTTTCGGATGGAGGATGATTTTGAGAAAGGGTATTACGTTCCTCACGCAACACTTGAGATTGTTGAATAAGGCCTCTTCGTGTACTGTCGAGCTCTAGGAGTTTATCTATATCTACTTCTCTGTTTTTATTCTTTGCGGCCTGTTTTACTTTTTGCGCATTATCGCGTATGAATTGGATGTCTAGCATATATGGTATTGTATCACTCGTCTCGGACTTTATCACCGTCATCGAACTTGGAATGGATAAATGTGTGAAGTGATTCAGAGATGTGATGGCTGTAGCGATAGATGACAAGAAGAACAAACGCGACAATATACACCGTAGTAAAAAAGTATGCAACCTCGTGTTGCGCAAGTGTTATTGTTTCAGCATTTAACATAATAAAAATACTACCGATCATAACTCCCAACGTGTAAAACATTATTCGAGTAGCATGAGTAATGACGAAAATAATCCATGACATGACGCCAGCAATAATGGCAAATACGGTAAGTATAAGTAGTTGAAAGGGATGGAGCGTAAGAATGCTTCCTTTTAATAAATCCAATAAAATAAGAATGTGTATTATTAAAAAGATTGGAATATATGTAAGCCTATGTCCGAAGGGCCAGTGATAAAAATGAAGTACTTTTTTCACTTCTTCAGACCTGTGCTTTTCAGGAAGAACTCGCTCTATATGTACTGCCACAATATGCCCTCCTGCTCCCAGTCCTAAAACAAGAGCGAGGAATGTCATCGTATAAATAGTAGCAATCTCCCATTGAAGTCCTGCAAGCAAGCTCATATTCAGAATATATGAATAAATACCAAGCATAAGTCCAATTGTTATGAGGGATGCTATAAAATTACCAAAAAACAAATCAATAGGAATATTGAAACGAGTTTTATAGGTGTCTTTTTTTTTGTAGTAATATCTATTGGTAACAAGAAATATTATGGTAACAGCAGGAAGTATGAAATAGAGGAAAAAGTTATTGACGTTTACTATCATTGGCGTGATTATTCTATTATAACAGCATCAAGTTCCCATTGGTGAAATCCAATCTCTAACATTTTACCCTCCGCATGTTTTGCCGAGCCAAGGAGTTTTACAAACCCGTCATAGGTTTCTCGAATCTCATAGGGGAATACGATCCACGAATCATAGCTCACTTGCCAAAAGTCAGGAATGAATGTCGTATGGGGTTTTATATACGGAGCCAGGGTATATATCTTTTTTGCTTTCTTCTTTTTGAAATAATCTAATGCAACTTCAAACGTTGCACCGGTATCTGAAACTTCATCGACAATAAGAATCGTTTTGCCCGTAAAATCAGTCTCAGGCTCCTCGATAATAATAGGCTTGCTCAGTTTTTTAATGCCTTTGTAGGAAGTTAAAGTAATATTGGTTATTGGTGTTGCATCTAGAAGTCCTGAAAAAATACGAGAAACTATGGCTCCTCCGCGTACGATAGATACAATTATATCTACCTTGATGCCTTTAACTTTGTTTTGATATAACTCTATACAATCTCGGTGCATTTGTAGCCAAGAAAGTTTGTGGAAGGTTATGTTGGACATGAGAATATTATACCCGATTCAGAATATGTGGTTGATTTTCTAACTGTGTTGAATCAGAAATTCGAACAAATTGAGCATTTTGTTGAAATTCTTTAAAATTGTGAGCGCCAACATATGACATTGAACTCTTTACTCCACCCATAATATTATCAACAACATGTTCAACTCTACCTGCGAGTTGAACCATAGTACTTATACCTTCAGCAGTTCTATGACCATTTACTACAACACCAAAATCATCCATATATAATCTAGAAGCTTGACCTCTAAAATGCTTTTTATCTCCCGTCACTTCCCCAGGGGTTTCTTCAGTCCCCGCAAACATTCCACCTATCATTACTATTCCAGCGCCTGCAGCTAGAGCTTTTGCTGCATCACCTGGCTGTTTAATGCCACCATCAGCAATGACATAGATACCTGTTTCAGTAGTTTCAAATACTGCTGACAATTGTGGGAAACCCACACCTGCTTGGAGTCGTGTCGTGCATGCAGATCCTCCACCTACACCTACCCGCGCTATATCAATACCAGCTTCTTTATATGCTTGAGCTTGACTATATGTAACTATATTGCCGGCAACGATATACATATCAAGCGTATTTTTAATCTCTCCAGCAAGTATCTTGACTGCGTGCATTCCTCAATGTGCAATATCTAACAGGATCATTTTAGCCCCATGCTCTTTTAAAGCCTTAGCTTCAGCGAATCCGTCTTTTAACCCCACTGAATAAAGGCAAGGCACACCATCTCCATTTAAGCGTTCACAAATTTGTAAGTTCATTTCAAGATCACCTCTTGGTAAAGTTCCTATTGCACCAAGACGATGCATCTCTCTGATCATTCGTTCTCCAGAAATCGTATCCATCGGAGCAGTAACAATTGGAGTTGATAAATTGTATGGACCAAACGTAACGCTAGTATCTACATGCTCGCGAGATTTGACCTTAGTATCTGGTCTTGGGACAATGAGAACATCATCATAGGTCATAGAGCCAAATCGTGAAGTAGCTTCAGTCCACGAAACTTGTTCCTGATAGTTAATATAGAATTCTTTTGACATATATATACTTCTATTCCCACTCCACTGTTCCTGGTGGTTTATTCGTAATATCGTACACAACTCTGTTTACTTCAGTTACTTCGGTAACTATTCGAACTGATATTTTTTCAAGTAAATCCCAGGGAAGTTTGGCAAAATTACTAGACATTACATCGAGTGATTCAACAGCTCGGAGAGCTATTGTTTCACCATATGCCCTGTTATCTCCGCGTACACCAGTAGTTTTAATACCAGTGTATATTGCAAACACCTGCCAGAGTTTTTCATCTAAACCCGCATGGTGGATTTCAGTTGTCACTATTGTATCAGCCCTTCGTAATATTTCAAGTTTTGATTGCGTAACATCACCAATAATACGAATCGCTAACCCTGGTCCAGGGAATGGGTGACGATGGGTAATTTCTTTTGGTAACTTCAGTAGTGTGCCAATAGTGCGAACTTCATCTTTATAAAAATTTCGAAGTGGCTCGAGTAACATCACTTTCATATCTTTTGGAAGTCCTCCCACATTGTGATGGCTCTTGATATTTTTGGCATGTTTGGTGCCAGCACTTTCTATTACATCGGGGTATATGGTTCCTTGCACCAAGAATGTGGCATCCTTTTTATCTGCTTCTTCTTGTAGGACATCGATAAATGTCTTGCCAATTATTTTTCGTTTTTGTTCTGGATCGGTAACCCCTTTTAAATTATCTAAAAATTGTTTTTCAGCATGAACTATTTTTACTTCCATATCGTAATTCTGTTTAAACACCTTTTGAAGTTCATCAGTTTCACCTTCGCGCATGAGTCCGGAATCGATATACACCGGTGTGAACTGATCGCCCATTGCTCGGTGTACCATCAGACATGCGATAGATGAGTCCACTCCTCCAGAGAGAGCTCCTATAACCTGAGCGCCTCCCACCGACTCTTTGATATCTGCTATGAGACCTTCTATAAACTCAGTAGTCATGGGTTGATCTTTGGGTTCGAGTGCGCAGATTCGTGCAAAGTTTTTCAATATGTCTAGTCCAAATTGAGTATGAACAACTTCAGGATGAAATTGAATGCCGTATAATTTTCGTTCTTCATCGGCAATAGCCGCGTAGGGAATAGTGTCTGTTTTGCCGATGGTGGTAAAGCCATGGGGAAGGCTACTTACTTCATCTCCGTGGTTCATCCAGACATTAAATTTTTCAATGTGACAAAAATCAAACAGGGGAGAGTCTTGCGTTATGCGAAGTTCTGCCGGTCCAAATTCTTTTTTCTTACCTGGCGTTACGCCACCACCCAATACTTGCGCTATCACTTGTTGGCCATAACATATGCCAAGTACTGGAATGTTAAGATTGAATATCGACCTGTCAACTGTGAGTGCATCTTCTTTGTATGCATCTCCCGGGCCACCAGACAGAATAATACCTTTCAAGTTTTTGTCCTGAATATGATCTGAAATATTTTCTGGGTCAACGATCTGGTTTATTACGCCAATTTCTCGAAGCCTGCGACCGATAAGATGTGTTGTTTGTGATCCAAAATCGACAACAATAATCATGAGTAATTTTCTCCCGGATTGGTAATAAAAATATCATGAGGATGACTTTCGGTTAATGATGCGTGAGTTATTTGGGTGAATGTACCCTCTTTTTGCAACTGAGCGATGGTTTTAGTTCCCACATAGTACATGCCAGATCGAATACCACCCACTGCTTGGTCGACCACCGATTTTACTGGTCCGTTCACCGGAACCAATCCCTCCACTCCTTCAGCAACCAGAACTCTGTCGCCATAGCTTTTGCCATGAAATTCATCTTCAGATTTTATGTTTGTTCCTTCTTGCATGGCACCAATAGAGCCCATACCTCGGTACGATTTAAATGTGTATGTTTTTTTATCTTGTTTTAGTATATTTTTAAACCGGGACGGAACTTGTTCGAGTGGAAGCTCCACCTGCGCGCCAGGTGCTTCTTCACAAGATGCAAACATACTTCCCATCATAACGGTGCTTGCACCAGCTGCAAATGCTTTCACCATGTCGCCAGAATATTTTATACCACCATCTGCAATGATTGGTACGCCAGCTTCCTTGCCTGCTTGCGCCGTTTCCATAATTGCGGTTACTTGTGGTACTCCCATGCCCGATATGATGCGGGTCGTGCATATGGCTCCTGGTCCCATACCAACGCGCAGACCATCGACTCCTGCATCGATGAGCGCCCGGGCGCCGTCGTAGGTGGCGACGTTGCCACCGATGACATCTAGATTTGGAAATTGCTCTTTGATTTTTTTTATCATATCAATAACATAATCGGCATATCCATGTGCAGAATCTATCACAATAACATTGACTCCTGCTTTTACCAGCGCAGCTGCCCGGTCCATAGAGCCAACACTTGCTCCAATTGCAGCTCCAACCAACGCGGAAGGGTCCGACCCTTTCACGATCATTACTTCTTTAGCCTGATCTTCGATTTTCAAATTTCTGTGTATGATTCCTATTCCTCCAGCTTTTGCGAGTGCAATTGCGAGACCCGACTCAGTGACGGTGTCCATTGGAGCAGAAACCAGAGGAATATCTAACGTAATATTTTTTGTAAGATTGGTTTTCAGAGATATATCTTGGCGTTTGAAATCGCTGTACCCAGGAATCAAGAGTACATCATCAAATGTTATGCCAGTGGATTGTATTTTGTTCATAAATATAAATTACTACTGGTATTTTTTAGGGGAATAAAGCTTGCTTCAAATCCCCAAACTATCAATTGTTCTATTTGCTCTGCAGTAAGCATGTTTCGATCCAGAACATACTCATATTGTTCATATAAATGAGCATCTTTTACGGTTTCTGGCCAATCGGTATTCAGAGAAAAATGTACGCCATTATCATACAAGGTATTCAAAATATACGCCATTTCTTTGTCATCTTTCACCGCTTCAGTCATAAGATTACTTAAGGGGCACACTTCAAGGGTGATTTTTCTTTTTGCCAGTTCAGCCATAAGTTTTTGGTCATATGCCGCTTTCACACCGTGGCCGATGCGATCGGGGCTTATATATTCTATGCACTCCCACATGTCATTGGTGTCATCTGTTTCCCCTGAATGAGCAGTAACCTTCAGTCCATTATCCCTCGCTTGTTCCACCAGTTTCGTATAATCTTTAAAGTGAAATCCAGTTTTATTATAGTTTGCAAAATCTATTCCTATCACGCCGCGACTCCGGTACTTTATAGCTTTTTCAACAATGATTTGATTTTGTTCAAAGGTAAATTGTCGATCAAGTGAGAATATGATGCCTGCTCGAAGCTTTGGGTATTCCAACAGAGCTCGCTCCATACCTCGGAGCATGGCAAATATGGCGTGATCTAAATCTACTTCACCTTCTTTATTATGCTTCATGGGATTTCCGCGAAGCTCATACAGTGTAATATGATTTGACCTGTACGCGCCACCAAAGGTTTCATACACACCCTTTTCAAGTGCTAAAGCACCAGAGGAGAGTTTGTCTAAAATAGGGTGATAAATAGTGTCAAGATACTCTTTAAGAGGCATTTTACGATCTGGAGAAAGCACAATGTGATTCACAAATTCATGGTAATCGCGCATGGGTAATTTGTATCCTTCAGAGTTTGCTAGGTGCCAGTATACGTGCGGAGCTATGGATGACCCAATATGGGCATGAAGTTCAGGAAGAGATTGGAGTAAAGTATGTACGTCCATGGATAATTATAGTATACACTATGTCGAAAGTCTACTCAAAAATTTCTAGACTTACACAATGAACGCTTCCGCCACCTTTAATATATTCACTCATCGGAGTAGTGCTTATCAGTTCCACATGCGGTCGGAGTGCATCTTTCAAGGTATTTGAGATCCCCTGGGTAAGCACTGCATTGCCACCAATATTCATAAGGTTGCAAACCATCAAAGCATTATCTTCTTCAGTTGTCGGTATAACCGTAGAAAAATGATGATTCAGCGTTTCTACTCCATCTTTGGTCAGTGCGTTCAAATTTGCTACCACCACATTTTTGGTAATAATGGCTATACAAGTATCCAGATGATAAAAAATATCGTCTGGCAATTCAACATCGATGAGCTCCACACCCAGTACCTTTTCGATAGGTTTTTGTGCTTCTTTTGACGATCTTTTGCCATGCCCAAATATATAGATGTCGTCAAACTTTAATAGGTCACCGCCTTCAAAATATACATCACTGGGAAGCATGTGAATATGAAATCCTTTTTCTGTAAAGTAGGCTTCTGCAATATCTGCTTCTTTTTTCCGTTCATCGTATTTAAAATTGGCTCTAATGAATTTTTTGTTTTCAGCATGTCCTGTATCGGTGGTAAACACCTGATCTGGTACGCTTTCATCTGGCGCAAGTTCGTCATATTTCACGCCAAGCTGCTCGTATGCATAAGTAAGGGTTTCGTATTGCTCCATTGCACGCGCCTTATCTATAGGGTTATCTTTACTCATCCAAGGATTGATCTCATATTTGATATCATAGTAGGTGGGCGGACAGAGGAGGAGAGATTTTTTCATTTATATTACTATAAATAAAAAAATAGCATAAATCAAGTAGATAAATACTAACTTTATTTCAAAAATAATCTTATTTCTTCAATTCCTCTATTTCTTGAAACACAGTAATGAGAGTGTTCATGTGGTCACCTAAATCAAGCTCTAAGCCATCTACTCCCAACATGATCTCTTCACGATCTATCTTTGCAGCAAAAGATTTATCTTTGAATTTCTTTTTCACTGATTTTGGCTGCATGCCTACAAATCCTTCTGGTCGCATCAGCGAATAGGCATACAATAATCCGGAAAGTTCATCACAGGCAATCAAACAATAATCGAGTTTTGTTTTTGGTGGAGTATCGGTTCGTTTTGATCCAAAGGCATGAGCAGAAACGGCGTCTATTAACTCAGTTGGATATCCCCAGTCGGAAAACCATTTAAGCGACTCATTTGGGTGTGCATCGGGATATTTGTCATAATCTAAGTCATGAAGGAGACCTGTTATATACCATAAATCTTCATTTTGACCATAGTGTTTGGCATATGCTTCCATGCCAAGAGCTACCATTTTTGCATGCAATCGTTGATAGGGTTCTTGCACATATTCCTCTAAGAGTTTGAGTGCTTCCTTTCTAGTTGGTAGGCCAGATGTGTCAGATGGTTCAGTTGGTTGAGATGGTTGAGTTTTTGCTGCAGGTTTAGATTTCTGTCCCGAAAGTTGTGGATATATCTCTTTAGTCAATTCTTCTGTTTCACGTCTCATTTGAGGAAATAAGGTTCCTTCACGAGCCGTTATGTCTTCAAGAAACCAGAATATGCGTTCACTATGACCATAGCCACTGACTGGTGGCATGCCATATTCCATCATTTCCACATAATCGATATCAAGCATTTGAGCCTCAGTATCTCCAGATTCTCTGAGCTTTTGTTGATCTAAAAATTGATTCAACTGATATTGCGGATCATTGATCTCCGTGTAACCATTCCCTAGTTCTGATCCAGCAAGAATTATATGAAATCGTTCGGTAATGCGTGGGTCACTATCTTTAGCTTTAGCAAGAGGGGACATAAAAGCTGGTTCATTAACGAGAAATGCGGGGCCAGATATGTCTTTGCGAATTACTTTCCATAAATTATCGATAAGCCTGCTTCTGTTTATAGCGCCTGTCAAATTAACCCCTTCTTTTTCTAGTTGGGCCATCATATCGTCTTCAGATGAAGTAAAGATATCTATATGAAATCGCTCTTTTATGGAACTGGCATAGTCTATTTCTTTCCAATCATCTGCAAGATCAAACATGTGTCCACGCGTTGTGAAAGTTGTTTTGTTGTAAACCTGTTTTGCGATATGACGGAACATTTCAATAAGCATCTCCATGTTATCTCGGTAGTTTGCATAAGCCCAGTACCATTCGATCTGATAATATTCTTGCAAATGCTCATCGCTTAAACCTTCATTTCTGAAGTTTGGTCCAATAGTAAAAATCTTTTCAAAGCCACCGCCGATGAGTCTTTTTTGATACAGTTCAGTAGAAATACGGAGAAACAAATCTTGATCAAGTGCGTTGTGATGAGTGGTAAAAGGCGCAGCATCAGCGCCACCCGTAACGTGTTCAAGGACAGGCGTTTCTACTTCTATAAATCCTTTCTCAAGTAAAAAGTCTCGGTTTGCTTTGTAAAATAATGCTTTTCTTTTAAACAGTTCTTTGTGCTCAGTATTGATTTCTAAATCTATATACCTTCTTCGAAATTGAGTTTCTTTATCAGTTATTGAATTGGGAAGGGGACGGATAGATTTGGCAATGAGCTTTATTGACTCTGCAAATAGTGTGATTTCTCCTTGTTCTGTTTTATCAATAGTTCCTGTTACTTGCACAATATCACCGACATCAAGTAAGCTCAGGTGTTGCCATCCAAGCTGTCCTTTTTCAATATTTTCTTCCAACTGATCTTTTCGTATAGCTATTTGTATTCGACCACTTTGATCTTGAATATTGCCAAATATCAATTTTCCATGTTCGCGAAGCTTCATAAGTCTTCCTGCAAGGGTCATAGAAGTGCCTTTTAGTTTTTCGAAGTTTTCTATCACATGACTCGTTGCATGATCTTTTTTAGATTCTGAAGGAAACGGATTGATGCCAAGTTCCCGAAGTTTTTGCATTTTTTCAATGCGCTGGGTTCGTTGGCCGATAAGATCGCTTGATTGGTTATTCATAGTTATTTATTAATGTTAAGGATTTTGAATTTCAGAGTACCTGCGGGTACTTCTATATTTACGATGTCTCCTATTTTCCTGCCAAGCAGAGCCTTACCTATAGGCGAGGTTGAAGAGAGCTTCTTTTCCAAAGGGTCAGCTTCAAATTCACCAACTATTATGTAGGTACTTTCAATGCCATCTTTTTCAACTATTACGGTATTTCCCAGATCAATGCCACTGGTAGATTGAGTTGAGCTTATTTCTGCACGCCTCATGAGCTCTTCGATTTCTTTTATACGACCTTCCACAAAAGCGTGTTCTTCCTTTGCGGCTTGATATTCGCTATTTTCAGATAAATCTCCCATAGCACGTGCACGGGCAAGTCGATTTACCGCAGCTTGGCGCTTAGTATTGGTTAGTTCTGCGTGTTCTGCTATGATTTTGTCATAGCCGTCTTGTGTAAATGGAATTTTGTCTAGCATATTTATGCCTAAAAAAATACCCCCTTTGCATGTTGTGTCAGGAGGGGATCGATGATAGAATGGTACATTATTACGCACGCATTGTCAATTGGCTAAAACGGGCTGGCCCCATCGTCCCCGTATACCAGAGTCGAGCAGGAAATTCGTGGCCCCATCGTCTAGCGGCCTAGGACGCCAGGTTCTCATCCTGGAAATCGCGGGTTCAAATCCCGCTGGGGTCACATATAAAATTAACAATTTGTAAAATGCCGCTCCGAGGTTATTGGGTATGGGTTAGTAGGTTGCATGAAGGCTTAATTATGGGAAAAATCGATATTGAGATACAGAAACTGATAGAACAACTCCAGAAATCTGAACAGGATTATTATCAACAAGATACACTAGAAATTAAAAATCTTCGTCATTTTACTCTTAATATTCAAGAAAGAATGGAAAGCACTCTAAATATGAGTATTCCAAACTATCTTATTTCTTCCCCTTGTGACTATTCCGATCAATCATTAAAAGAATATGTTATTAGACTTGGTAGATCAGCAGATATTCTTTTTAAGCTTGATTTTGCACGTAAAGTGGAGATTGCCCTCGAATGCGGTATCATAAATAAAAAACAAAAAAATTTACTACATAAGATCAATGGAATAAGATTGCTCTTTGCCCACCCGGCAAATTATAGAGACAAGCTTGATTCTTTGAAAGGAAAACGGGAATACTGCAATGTATTAAAGTCTTTGTTGGACTGTATAACTTCTATGAAGGAAGTACAAGAAAAGGAGTTTTCGACGTTTGAATCAATAGAAGAAGATTTGAAACAAGGTTATTCAGCTCCAAAGAAAAAGTAGAAACTCTCTAAAATTATAAGCCAATTTCTTCTGGTTCGAAGGAAAGTGCATTAGGGTCCCAGAATGAAATTACATAGAGGTATTTGCTCATCTTAAGGCAAATACTTTAAATTGGAGTACAAAGAACTGCCTATAAAAACTGAATTAGCTATAAATTTGACGCAAAATCTCAAATATGAGATCACAATGTTGGCCGAGTGTGGTAAGTTATTAGTATGCTGGAATTATGGTTTTCAATTATCTCCATAGCTTATATTGCATCTTTAGCTATAGTCGATGGTCTATTTAACCGGCTTATTTTTAGAGATAATAGGAAACTTTCCTATCAAAGCAATGAAAAACAGCAAATTTATAAAAGTTGGGAATGGGGGTACATAGGAATAATTTTCTTAATTGTTCTTCCGGTTATAATTCCGTTTTTTGTAGCTTACTTTTTTGGTGGTCAAAAATACGTGCTTATCTATCTTTTTTGGCTATTTCTTATCCAATGGGATATGATTTTTGGTAAATTAGTTTTCGACAATTGGTTTGGAGATACTCCGAGTCTGGCAATCCCAATAATAGGTTGGATTCGAACTCCCCTTCGACTTCGTATTGTCGTAAGTGTCTCTGTAGCGCTCGTTGTATTGTTTATTTTAATCTCATCTCGGGCTAATTCTCCGATTCTTTGAGTTAAAATTGTTTTACAATATGCAATATCTTGTAATCGGAAAAGATGGAACAGACAAGGATGCAATGAAGCGTCGTTTGGCTGCTCGCAAAAATCATTTAAAAATGGGAGATAAGCTTCTTGCATCATATGCCCAGTGGAGTAGTGCTTGGCGTTGCTTCGGTCTACATGAAAAATCCCCCAGAACACAATTTCTTTTGATTTGAGCGACGTGACGAGTCATTGCTTTCCAGCGTTTGATTTGACGCTCGTCATCCATGGTTCTTCTACCCATATAATACCTGCAGTACCACTGAAACCATCCTCGTGGATCTTGCTCGCGAATCCACCCTTTTTTCTTCCAAACAGAAAGTGGTTGACTGGCATCTACTTTGAAGTAATTGAGCGATATATCTTTTCCCTTCGGTGAAAGCTTGGCATTAGTAAACCAATCGGCAGGAAATTCTTTGGTGCAATCAGTCATGTATTTACCACCAAACACTCCCATGGTAAGCATCTGCTTTGGTGTCAACTCTGGAATAAAATCCGGATCAAAATTCTTACCCATAGGTTCAAGGAGAGAGTATGAGTAGTCTTGCTGCATTAGATCATTCACTACAATAGTCTTTTTCATAATTATCATTGTACAATGAGGTATGAAAATAAAAAATATACCACTTCTCATTTTCTCCATTCTCGTTTCTCAGCTTGCTGGATTGATAGGATCATTTGGAACTATATCATCAATTTCGAATTGGTACGTGTATCTGGTAAAACCAAGCTTTAATCCTCCCAACACAATATTTGGACCAGTTTGGACTATTTTATACACTCTAATGGGTATTGCTCTTTATTTTGTGTGGGTGAAAGGATATCAAAAACCAAAGATCAAAAAAGCAGTGCTTCTTTTTATGCTTCATCTCGGAGTGAATGCATTATGGTCAATAGTATTTTTTGGACTGAAAAATGTAGGTGGCGCTTTTTATATCATCGTCTTACTTTGGATCATGATTGTAGTTTTGATGAATCTCTTTTGGAGTATAGATAAGCGCTCAACATATTTATTAATTCCGTATCTTTTGTGGGTCAGCTTCGCAACCCTTCTGAATGCAGCTATTTGGAAGTTGAATTGATCTTTTTATACCTAAGATAAGAATCCCAAGCTCCCAATTCCCAAGATTATAAGTGAAAATCCAATCAAGTCTTTTACTAGAATTTTCTCTTTTAAAAATACAATTGCCATGAGTATTACCAGTCCAGGATACGATGCAGTTATGGGTGAAGCGATAGACGCTGGAGCATACTGGAAAGACAGCCAGAGGAATAAAACCGTCATTACATTTAGAAATGAACCTAAAAGTGCAAATTTATAGGTATGTATTTTCTGAATGATAAAGGCAAACTGACTAACGGATTGTTTCTCGAGCTTTAAATAAACGAGGGCAATGGGAATCTGAATAAATGCCAAGGCAAAGAGAAATGAAGTCGCTGAAGTTTTATCGATGATAGATTTTGATAATGTATCTGAAAGTCCAACAGTAAATGCACCAAGTAACGGCCAGATGAGAAAACTTTTCTTCTTGAGTTCTAGTCGGTTTATTTTTTCTGGAATAGAAATAAGTAACGTTCCGAGAATAACCAGAATTACAAAGAGCCACTGAAGCGGTATGAGTTGTTCTTTATTTATTATGACGGAGAAAAGGTAATTAGTACGAAACGTAACCAAAATACAACTTCATAATAGGTTCTAGTATGTTTTCTTTTCTGTGATTGTATCGGTATTCCATCTCCTTTAAGTATAACGGAAAGTTTGCTTTTGATACTCCACGATAATTGTAAAGTTTATGTT
>CALRFM010000012.1 GCA_943356515.1 Patescibacteria group bacterium | reverse complement strand
TGACGTGAATGTTTCATGGATGGTACAATGATATTATGAACTCAACTATTCGAGATGTAATTATTATTATAGCAGCAGTTCTTTTTTCAACGATACTCCTCTATCTTCCTTTTGCAACTCACTCATTGGAATATTTGGGCTTTGATGAACCTGGTGGTATGAACACCATTATTCAAAATTATGACGGGCTCTATTATATCGTTCCTGCAATGAGTGGATATAATCCAAAAGCAATAGAAGCTATTCGACTTGAGTTTGCCATACCGCTTGAATATTACGCTTCACATCTGCCGTTGTACCCATTATTTATTGCAGCATTTGCCCCCATTTTTGGCTATGTGTACTCGATGCTTGTAGTGAATGTACTATTTACTGCTGCACTTGCAGTAGGATTTTATTATATATTGAAAGCATTACAGATAACCAAGTATCCAGTCGCCCTCGTTTTGGTCTTTTTATTCCTTCCTCGATTTTTCATTATTCGGAGTGTCGGGGCACCAGAGTCGTTGTTTATTTTGTGTATTATAGCGTCAATTTATTTTTTTGAGAAACAGCACTATTTGTATGCAGGATTATTGGGAGCTGCTGCCGCCATGACCAAATCTCCCGGGATATTGTTATTTGGCGCATATGGACTTGTTTTTATCGAGCGACTTATATCTGGCAAATCGTTTGAGTGGAAGTGGCTGTGGATCACGCTTATTCCCGTGGGGCTCCTCTCGGTTTTTACACTCTATCTTATTCAATATAACGATTTCTTTGCCTACTTCCATACTGGGGGCGTGGTTCCGATGCCCTACCCATTTGCGGCATTTAATCATACGGCAAAGTGGGTAGATACCGTTTGGCTTGAAGATATTCTTCTCTACTTCTTTATTTATCTCTATGCAGTAGTTAAGCTTGCATCATTTAAATATCGCAGTATGTTTTATTTTTCCGCAATCTTTTTTCTATCTGCTATATTCGTACAACATAGAGATTTATCTCGGTATTTACTTCCCATTTGGCCATTTACCGCAATAGCATATGAAACATTTCTTACCTCAAAAACATTTCGTATGGTGTTGATTTTTCTTCTCCCCGCAATATTTTTATATGCCATTAATTTCTTGCAGCAAAATGTCATCCCAGTTTCTGACTGGCGCCCGTTTATATATTGATACAATAACTATATGAAATTAATCAAGAAACGTTGGTATATAGTTGTTATCATTCTTCTGATTATCGGGGGAGTTTACTACTGGCAATCTACATCTAACACCACTCAAGAAATAGCTTCTCATACGGTATCACAAGGAACGCTCACAGAAACACTTTCCCTTGCTGGGTCAATCCAAGCCGAAGAGCAAGTGCAACTTCATTTTCAAACCGGAGGCAGGCTGTCATGGGTAGGAGTCAAAGAAGGAGACACAGTAAAGCAATATGATGGTATCGCATCTTTAGACGTACGCGAACTTCAAAAGACATTGACGAAATATCTTAACACCTATTCCAAAGAGCGCAGAGATTTTGAACAATCCACAGACGACAACGATGAGCTGGCAATAGCCTTATCAGGAACCATTCGGCAGCGAGCACAGCGAGTGTTAGAAAATTCACAGTTTGATTTGGAAAACTCAGTGATTGATGTAGAGCTCCAATCTATCGCCAAAGAATACTCATTGCTCTACTCACCGATAAATGGTATTGTCACCAGAATAGACACACCACAAGCTGGTATGAATGTACTTGCAACCAATGTATTTGAGGTTACCAATCCTGATTCACTGTATATGTCAATTGCAGCAGATCAAACCGAAGTGATAGATCTCATGGAGGGTCAAAAAGGAGTGATCATATTTGATTCATATCTTGACAAAGAAGTAACGGGCGTTATTACATCTATTGGCTTTACCCCCGTGTCGGGAGAAAGTGGAACGGTATACGAAGTTAAGATGACATTCACGCCTAATACGGGTTCAACGTATCGTTTGGGAATGACCGGAGATGTAGAATTTGTTTTATCAGAATTACCCAATGTAATTTCTATTCCAGATGTGTATATTTCTGAAGAAGATGGCACTTATTACGTATGGAAGGGCGAAACCGTAGATAGTAAAAAGAAAGTGAAAATCACCATAGGTAAAGAGTACGATGGCAATGTGCAAGTCACAGATGGATTGCAAGAAGGTGATATTGTTTATGAAGTCGAATAACTATCGTGATTACCCTCAAAAACATATGGAAAGAATATCCGATTGACGGGGAAGAATTATTTGTAGCACTTCGTGATGTTTCGGTAACCATTGAAAGAGGGGAGTTTAGTTCGCTCATTGGACCATCTGGTAGTGGTAAATCTACGCTCATGCACTTAATAGGCTTGCTCGACAAGCCCACCCGCGGAGACATTCTCATCGAAGGTAAAAATATTCTCGAATATAATGACGATGAAATATCTTCACTTCGCAATGAATTTGTTGGATTTGTTTTTCAACAATTCAACCTCATAAATAAGCTGACGGTTCTAGAAAATATCCTTCTCCCTACTACCTACACACGTAAAAAATTATCATACAATCCAACACAGAAAGCCATGGAAATAATGGAGCGGTTTGGCATAGCAAGTAAAGCAAAATCCTACCCCAATAGAATTTCTGGAGGTCAACAGCAACGGGTGGCTATTGCTCGGGCACTTATCATGTCTCCGTCACTTATATTGGCCGATGAACCAACTGGTAACCTAGACACCAAAACAGGAAAAGAGATCATGAAGTTACTAGCACAACTTAATAGAGAAGATACTATTACAGTGCTCATAGTGACTCACGAGAAAGACATTGCTGCACAAACAAAGCGAAAAATAGAAATTGTTGATGGGAGGATTATATAATTATGGGATTTATTGAATCGGCATTTTTTGATTTCTCTCGCAATAAGGGTCGGACCTTTCTTACGTCACTGGGAATACTCATAGGTGTTCTTGCCGTTGTCCTTCTTACTGCCTTTGGACTTGGACTAAAAGCGAGTATCGAGCAACAGTTTGAAGATTTAGGAACAAATCTGATTCGTGTCGTTCCCGGACAAATATTAAAAGATGGTAATTTTTCTAATTCATCTTCGGCTTTTACTTCCATAGAATTTGATGAAAAAGATATCCAAAAACTTTCACGCATTCGGGAAATAGAAAACACGGTGCCGATTTTCAGCAAGTCAATCATCGTGACCGTGGGAAATAAAAAAGAGATTTCTACACTCTATGCATCAACAGCGGGAATATTTACTGCCTTAAATGTGAATGCAGATTTTGGCAAACTCTTTACTGAATCTGACGTAAATAAGCGATCAAGCGTTGTGGTGATTGGCCCGAATCTTGCGGAGGATTTATTTTTATCTGCAAAACAAGCAATCGGGAAATCAGTAACAATTGAAGGTCAGAAATATGTCGTTATAGGCGTAACCAATAAAAAGGGAGGAGGCTTTGGTGGGGGACCAGATTTTGACTCGTTTATCTACATGCCATATAAAACCGCATATACCTTTAATACCAATAAGACATTTATGGCGATCATTTTACAAACAAAAACTGATGAAGAAATAAAACCAGTCATTGGCCAAGCAGAAGATATATTACTTAAACGCTATGAAGAAGAGGAATTTTCCATTATACAGCAAGAAGAGTTATTATCGGCTATTAATTCAATTTTTGCCATGATAAATACCGTGCTTGTGGCTATTGCGGCAATATCGCTTATTGTAGGCGGCATCGGCATCATGAACATCATGTATGTGACGGTAACAGAGCGCATAAAAGAGATTGGTATACGCCGGGCACTCGGCGCACGAAAGTCAGATATTCTTATTCAATTTTTGGTGGCATCTATCATTCTTTCCCTCATTGGTGGCTTGGCGGGGTTGGGACTTTCGGCTGTTATTGTATTTTTCATCAAGCCCTATTTTCCAGCATATATAGACCTGAATTCAGTACTCCTTGCCTTGGGAGTATCTTCAGCAATCGGCATCATATTCGGGGTATTTCCTGCCAAGAAAGCGGCAGACCTTTCTCCTATCGATGCGATAAGGTATGAGTGAGTATCTTCTTTTCAAACACCTCAATCGAATATTGCTCTGCAGATTTTCGAGCTTCTTTTCTCATCTTCTCATAATCTTTTTCTGAAAGGTTTTCGAGCTTGCCAATCGATTTTAAAAGCGACGCTTCATCCAACTCATCATATAAATATCCATTCGTTCCATTTTGCACTATCTCTTTCAAACCACCTGAGCCATACGCAATCACGGGAATACCATACCCCATGGCTTCCACCGGCGCAATGCCAAATTCTTCATCAACTGAAGCAAATAAAAATGCCTTTGCACCAGTAAATACTTCTTTAAATTGTTCGTCTCGAATATGATTAAGAAACTCAACTGTCGGTCCGGCTAGAGATTTGAGGTATTCTTCATCGCGGCCAGAGCCGATGACCTTCAACTGAAATTTGGCTTTGTTGGCCGCTTTGATCAAAACATCAATATGTTTTGCTCGTGCAAGGCGAGAGAGGGTTATATAATACTTGTCATCGTCTTTTTCTGGATTCATCCCCCGAGTACTCGGGGTCTGAATGACATGAGAGGGAATGGTAACAGGAGGATAGATTACGTCCGAGTCGCGTCGATAAAATTTCTGTATTCTTCGTTTTGTCTCCTCAGAGTTTGCAATAAAATAATCAGGACGCTTTGACGAGTTGAAATCCCACTGTCTCAAGAAATGATTGACAATGTTAGCATAGATTTTCACCGGCCAATACTTTTGCCATTCAACTGCTGTTTCGTACCCATACAAATAGCGAGGGGGATGGTGAAGATAGCAAATATGCGTAGTCTTATGTGGTGTTCTAATTCCTTTACACATATACCAGCCAGAACTCGATATCACCAAATCATAATCTGAAAAATCAAATGATTCCCATATTGCTGGTGCAAGGAATCGGAGGGGGGAATACAGCTTCCCAAAAAAAGGAATTTTTGCCGCCCATGATTCGATGATATTCCGATTCTTAAAATGGTTGTTGTGAATGCCAAGTGCGTGAGGATTGTAAAACGCCGTAAAAATATCTGCATCAGGATACAGCTTGGTGAGAGCCACAAATACGCGTTCTGCGCCACCAAATTCTTGCAGTTGGTCGTGCACGAGTGCGATTCTTTGCTTCATATATGTATTATACTGTACGTACTTATTATGAACATTATTCACGTCATAATTCTTGGTATTGTTGAAGGGATCACAGAATTCCTCCCCATTTCATCCACCTTCCATCTTATATGGACAGGGGAGTTGTTGGCGCTTCCACAAAGTGACTTTGTCAAATTATTCCAAGTGGTCATCCAGGGCGGCGCAATAGGTGCCGTCATGTTACTCTACTTTCGGGAAGTGCTCACTAACTTTTCTCTTATGAAGAAACTGATGGTTTCTTTTATCCCAACCGCAATCATTGGATTAATGTTATATAAGCTTATCAAAGATGTCTTTTTTGAAAGCATGATGGCAACGACCATCGTATTTATTGTCGTTGGTATCTTATTCATACTCGTCGAACGATACATAAAAGCAGGAAAGCTTTCCATAAAGCAAGATATTGCAAAACTCACGTATAAAGATGCCATACTCATAGGCGTATTCCAAGCGTTAGCCGTAGTTCCTGGGGTATCTCGATCGGGAGCAGTGCTTGTATGCATGATGATTCTTGGATATCGTCGTGATGAATCGGCAAAATATTCTTTTATGCTTTCTATTCCTACCATTTTGGCGGCAGTTGGGCTTGATTTGTTACAAATGCGAGATATTGCCTTCGCAAGCATAGATACGAGTATGGTATTACTCCTTGGATTAGGAATTGCGTTTATAAGCTCACTTATTTGTGTGAAATGGCTTATTGCGTATTTACAAAATCATTCACTCGAGTTATTTGGTTGGTATCGAATTGCAGTTGGTATACTACTCCTTGCTGCACTCGTAGCTTAATCGGATAGAGCATCAGATTCCGGATCTGAAGGTTGGTGGTTCGAGTCCACTCGAGTGCACCAAAAGTTAGGGCCTATAGGTAAGTGGTATACCGATGCATTCGCATTGCATAGTCGCCAGTTCGATTCTGGCTAGGTCCACCTGAGCTTATATGTGAGGATTTGTCAGAATTATCACTCGTTTTATATTATAATATGCGGTACAATAAGCGTCTGTAGCTCAGCGGTAGAGCGCCATTCTTACCGCGCCTCCGAGAGCAAAAAGCGCTCGTAGCTCAGCGGTAGAGCACTACTCTTATAAAGTAGGGGTCCTTGGTCCGAATCCAAGCGAGCGCACTAGTTGTGCGGCGGGCAGGTAAAATGGATGTCGATGGTTCGATTCCATCCAGACGTACTATATATCAGGCATTACAATGCCGAGATAGCCAAGGTGGTCACGGCGGTGGTCTGAAAAACCTCAGATGTCAGTTCGACTCTGACTCTCGGCACTAAAATTTTGTAGGATAAAGCAGAAGCGGTGGTAGTTTCCGCCAAAGGCGGATCAGCCTATGGCTGACAGCTGGTAGAATGCCCCGCCATGGCGGGGAGGTCGAGTTATGATTGCGGTGGTAGTTCAGTGGTAGAATGTCTCCTTGCCAAGGAGAAGGTCGAGGGTTCGAATCCCTTCCACCGCTCCAGACAGGAATGGTTTCAACAAAAAAATCATGGCAGAACACATATGGAATGTATTGTGGCATGATAGTGTAGGACGTTTTCCAGAATTAGTATCCTGCTGCTGCACCGGGTACATAAAAATTCGCAAACACATATGCAGTTATTGCGATTGATGAAACAAGAATAAATACGATTCCTGCTTGGATAATAACACTGTCATGTGGATTTTGTTTTTTTGCTTTTGCCATAATAAGATATTAAATAATAATGATTAGTTTTAGAATACGTGAGAATGAAGGTGTTTGTCAAGCAGGTTTAGAAAAGGTGAGTTTGTATGAGGCGAGCTCCCTGAGAAATAGAGTTTTTTATGACTTTTTTAACATAAGAAACTGTACTCAGTTTTTCGATTAAGATGTGAGCATTTTTTTCTTCAACAAGAATATGTGTATCTTGTCCGGTGTTTATGGTGAAGTATGCAGGAAGCCCTTCGGTTCTCCATTTTTTTACTTGTTTCATAAGTTGCAGCGTGCCAGTCGACCAATAAATAAGAGATGGAGAAGAAGTAAGCATGACGGCATGCATATTTAGAGCCTCTGCTTCAATAATTTCTCCAAATGATTTGAAACTTCGATCAGTAATATGTTTTTTTAACTCTGTAATTTTACTCTGCATCGATTGTTGTCGAGCATCAAAAAAAGGACTTGTTTGCGCAAGCTTTTGACCAATGGAAGTTGGTACATCTTTTTTTTCAGTACTTACCACAGCGACTACATCAACAACATCCCAGTGATCGTTTGGAAATATTGATCTTGCGTATGACTCCTCACTCGTCTCAGCATCTTTCCACTCAACCCAGCCACTGGGAATTGATCGACATGCAGACCCAGATCCTTGACGTGCAAGGATAGAAAGTTCCTTTTCTGATAGCTTGAGTCCAAGTGCGTTTGACGCGGCAACGGTGAGCGCTGCAAAACCCGAAGATGATGACGAAAGACCGGTGCCCGAAGGAAAGTTATTTTCCGATACTACTTTTGCATGTAGTGGTGATTTGGCAAGGGATCGGATTCGATCAAGGTGTTTGATCACACGATCTGCTTCGTCAAAGAGATTTTGTTTGTCAATTCGAATCTGGTCACTGGTATATTTTTCAGAAAACTCAACAGTAGTTGTTGTGGTCATTTCGCTCAAATTGACCGATATACTGCCATTTGTGGGGAGTCTGAGCTTTTCATCTTTCCGACCCCAGTATTTTATCAGTGCTACATTAGGGTGTGCGATAGCAGTGGATTTCATAAGTGTTATTCTACACGAACTCCGAGTGCATTTGTAGAAACTTCGATATTGGTGCCGCCTGCTTGAACAATTGCATTCATTACTTTGGTTCGAAGATCATCAGGTGCGACTGCGATCATACAATCTCCACCTCCAGCGCCAGAGAGCTTGGCGCCGTAAGCTCCAGCATCAAGTGCGGATTCATTTAAAATATCTAACATAGGGCTAGTCACCCCAAGCATAGATAATAGGAGTTGGTTTTTGGTAAAAAGGTTGCCGAGTGAGCTCATATCATTGTCTTTCAATATTTGTTTTCCTTGTTCAACTAATTGGGCAATATCATCGAATATCTTATTCATGTCATCTGGTTCTGCATCAAGCCTCTCTTTTACTTTATTTATGAGCGTTACTGTATCTGCTTTAACACCGGTATACCCAACGATCAAGGGAAGTTCAACCACTTCAATAGGTATAATTTTTTTTCCTCCCGTTATAAAATATAAGGTGCCACCAAATACAGCTGCTGCAACATCGAATCCCGACCCTTTTCCTTGAATATCTAGAATAGTTTTATACGAAAGGTTGAAGAGTTCTTTATTTGTCATTTCAACATTAAATAGCTCACCGAGTGCTTTTATTGTGGCTACGGTCACCGCAGAGGAGGAACCGAATCCAAATTTGGATGAAAAGTCAGATTGTGATGTAATGGCTAGCCCACTATTTACACAGAACGTTTGAAAGAAATTTCGCACGGCGTATTCTACAAATTGAGCAGCTTTGGGAGTATTTTGAGCAAGCTCATCGATAGAACATTGATAATTAGTCATATCAACATCGGGTGCATTTAATGTGAGCATGCTATCACTTGCTCTACTCACGGTCACTTTCATTCGATGATCTACTGCCGTGACAAGGCACGGCCTGTCATAGACGACAGCGTGATCTCCCATTAGCATGAGTTTCCCCGGGGCCGATGTAGTAATGGAGTGCATAGAAATCATTATAACAATAAACTAATAAAGCTATTATGAATACATTTTTAATAACTTGAAATAGAACCAAATGTTTATTAGCTGGAAAAGTTGCAGTCCAAGAAGGGCATGTGCGGGTGAGGTTTTATCTGCGGCAACTCCGATCAGTATTGCCAAAACTCCAAACACAAAACTACCAGCAAATGAATTCAGAGATCCCATTGTCGCACGTTGTTCATCAGTAAACTCTTTTTGCATGAGTGTATTTTTAGCGACAGTAATGACTCCAAATGACAATGAAGTCGTAGACATTAAAATGGGAGAGAAAATAGAAGGAAAAACTGTTGAGAAGATATTTATTATTCGAGTATATATATCATCAACGATAAGAATCTTTATCCCATTAAATCTTTTCAATAGTTTATCGCTAAAATGAAAGCTTGCAGCAGCTCCAATATTTGACATGATTTTTGCTACTCCAATAGCCCAGATTGGCCACAGTGTACTATAAAACGCCGATTGAAATTGATAGCCTGCCTCTCCAAACCCGTATCCCAGGACAGATGAGATGCTTAGCAAGCGTAATTTTTTATTGGAGAAAAACAATTTTACCGCGATTGTTAAATGTTTAAAAATATTGCCACTTTTATTCGAGTGCGACTTTGGTTCTTGAAAATAAAAAGACAGAATAAAACAAATAGCCTGCGGAATAATTGAAAGCCACACGAGAAGCGACAATGACCATCCGCCAAAAATGATGACGAATACTGCAGAAATAGCCAGTGCAACCTGAAACATTGCACTGAGTTTTCCCAATAATTCGTCGTATCTTTCCAAAGAATTAGTTTCGGCAAGAGTATCGTACAAAAGTGCATCATCATTTCCACTATAAAATGAACGAGATAAACCTTCAAAAAGTGCTCCAATGACTAAGATCAAATATGATTGTCCGATGGCATAACATATTGCATAGAGCAATGCTGAAAGCGCACCAAATATGACTGTTTTTCTTCTGCCGATCATGTCCGAAAATATTCCTGTTGGAACCTCAAAAATAGCAGAGGAGATCATGGTAATTGCAAGAATACTCATACCTAATGCATATGATCCTGAAATGGTTGCAAAATATATGATTGCAATTGGAGCGTAAAGCTTAAAGTCAGTAAAAAAATTAAACCATTTGAGAATCTTTATGTTTTTGTGAAGGGACATTCGTTCATATTACTATAATATTCAATCAAAAGTAACTTTGATGGTGCATAGGCATAAATATAAAAAATACGTAATACTATATTGATTGGCAGATGAGGGTAAATAGAGTACAATAGAGGTCACTATTGATCCGTTGGCGAAGGGGAAACGCGGAAGTCTGCAAAACTTCTATGCGCGGGTTCGATTCCCGCACGGATCTCATGTTATTAGTCGTCAGTCATTAGTCGTTAGTCGTCTGAGAATATGTATAAATTTGAGAAATTGAAAGTATGGAATGAAAGCAATAGGCTTATAGAGATGGCTTATCAGCTCATTAAAGAATTACCAACCAATGAAAAATATAATGCAAGTGATCAGTTAAGAAGAGCAGTTTTTTCAATAAGTTTGAATATTGCTGAAGGAAGTGGTGCAGAGTCTGATAAAGAACAAGTGCGTTTCTTATTTATATCGAGAAAGTCTTTATATGAGGTAGTGAGTATCATTAAGATATTAGAGAATCTATATAACATAGATTCGAAAGAAGTTTTCGACCAAATAGATTTAGTGGGTAAACTTTTGAATGGATTGATTAGAAGTTTAAAGCCTAATGACTAATGTCTGATGACTGAGGTCTAACGTCTGAAGACTACCAAGGAGAGGTCGCATAGAGGCCTAGTGCGTCGGTCTTGAAAACCGATGTCCCGCAAGGGACCGCGAGTTCGAATCTCGCCCTCTCCGCATAATTAATGGGGATTTGTAGATTAAAAAAATATATGACTCGAGCTCAATCAGTTAAATTCACTAATTTTGTTTCTCAAGATGGAAATTACCGTTTTGATTATGAAATTGATGAAAAACTATATTCAATTACTCTATCGCATAACACACAGACTTTCTTGCCTGAGACTGTGCAAAAAACTATTTTATTTAATTTAGGTATGTGCTATTTGATAGATTTAGTAGAGTTGGTAGTACCTGAGAAAATACACATTAATTTCTTCCTCACAGATTTACAACTTCAGTTTTGGAAGAGTTTATATCAGGAGGTAGCTAAAGAAAAAATGTGCATCTACCAATTGGATTTGGCTTTATTAGATGTTGAGTGGCAAACTAATTATGAGGGTCAAAGCATACCTGTTGTCTCTTTAGATGATCAAAAATTACGGGCCTTATGTTTAACTGGAGGCAAAGAATCTCTTACGTTGCTAAAATTACTTAAAAATCAAGACGACTTAATGCTTTTTTTCTTAAATCCAGAAACAAGCGTTCACCGTCAAAAAGTATTTGACCGAGTTAAAAGCCAATTTATCACAGTGAGAACTATTTCTAACAGACTTGAAGTCTTTAAAGAATTAGAGAAAAAATATCAGACCTCTTTAGGAAGTGGTGTTGATATGGCTCATTTGATTTTCAATTCAATGTTGCTAGGTTGTAAGTATGTAATGATCGGCAATGAATATAGTTCAAACTATCCCAATGTAATGTATCAAGGTTATATGATTAACCACCAGTATATTAAAAGTATTCACTTTGCACAGAAAATTAACAGATATATTGATCAATGTGTAACCACAGATTTTGAATATTACTCTCCATTCTTTGGATTGTATGAACTTAAAATTGCTAGTAAGTTATTTGCAGATGAAGAATTTTTAGAAGTGTGGACTAGTTGCAACCAAACCACTCCAGAAATTAATTTCTGTTCAAACTGTGCCAAGTGTGCTTTCACTTACTTAGCTTAGTTTATAAGTCAGAAGACTTTCTAGCTAAGTATTTTTCAAGAGATATGATGCAAGATATTGAGTTGTTTAAACCATTACAAGATTTTACTGGAAAAAAGCCTCTTGAATGTGTCGGAGAAAAAATTGAAGTTTGGACTGCACTCGACATGCTTGCTAAACGTAAAGATCAAAAAGATAAACCAGTGGTGCAATATTTTGTGGAAAAAATTAAACCTTTTATCATCGATCAACTACCTAATTTTTACAAGGAAGTCCACACCATACAAACAGTCCCTACACAGTTACCGCCAGATTTAGAAATACTGATTCAAAAATCATATGGATAGTGATAATGACCCACGGGTTCGAGACCCAGGTGCTCTGTAATTGTTGTATAAGTTAAAAATACTAAGCGTTATATTAATGATTTGTGGGACTATGATCATAGTGATAGGTTTTGCTCTAGCTAGCAGCGGAAGTATGAGCGATAATCTTAAAAATGCAGGATATGGTCTGGGGGATGTTAATTCTAGGTCTTGTACTATATTTTCAGAAGAAATAAAAGTTCCAACATCATCCCACCCTCTCCGCAAGATTATTTCACTCCTGATATACTCATGCTATGAACTACAAAGGAGTAATAATTGAAGAAAGTTTAGCTAATACATCGATTTTAGATGATATTCGAATTGTTGATACAAAAGTTGAGAAAGTAACTCCTGAACATAAGACGCCATGGATAAATACATGGACTCTTCATACTATTGAAATACAAGAAGAAATAGCAGAAGAATTTGCAGAACAATTAAGTCATTTATTTGATAAGGAACACGAAGAATGGTACGCGGATTTTAAGAACGATATATACCACTATATTGTTTATACTCATAAAGTTTTTAAAGTTGATCTCCAAAATCCCATTAAATATAAAGATGCAAGAGCATACGGCATATCTATCGGTATTCCTGAATATCAAGTTGATTTTGCTCCTGATGATGTAGTTTGGAAAAGATAAAAAAGTTTCAATATTGTCTCTATCAATTCCTTTAGAAAAACTAAGGTAACCTCATAAATCTGCTCAAAGTACTTAAGTGTGAATGACAACCCTACAACACATGTGTATGTATGGTGCTTTTCTAAAGATCGTGGGTCCAAATATAAAAATATGTGCATAACCCTCTTTGTGTTCTTGAGATTGCAGTGATTTCGTAGTTCGTAGAATTCTTGAAGAATCGAAACGGATATGAAAACTGATTTAAGCAGATTTATAAGCTTAACTATATATAGTATAGTACATTTTTTGAAAAAGTGGTGAGGAAATAAAAGCGCTAAAGAAAATACTGGAATAAATTATCTCAAAGATTGAGAGAGGAAGGTAGTGAAGTGGTGACAAATTGTCACCGGTTGAGATTCCCATTCTTCCATATGCCGTAACATGGCTCTGGGACAATCTATTTCTTCGCTTCAATCAAAGAAATGATACAGTTTTACGCTAAATGATATAGTTTAAACATCGGCATGACAAAAAATAATGCGTTCACGTCGCTTTTATACGGACTAATTTCAATAATAATACCGTTCTCAACTTTTCACTGTGTTATACACTGGTTTGAAGGGAGATCCGCATTTGAGCGGTAATAATGCCGCTTATCATTCGTTCTAGAAGACAAAAATACAAAATACGGCATTTTTTACCGGTAACGGTATAATACGGACAACAGGGCTTTGAGATAAGATAAATGCCGAAAAGATCTGTTTTTTGAAATGTTGAAAAAAATGTGAAACGGGGCGAGATCGTAGTACAATGAAGGTCTTATGACTTCACTCTCTGCAGATCAGCAACATGCTATAACCACGCTTCGAACGTGGGTTTTATCTAAAGACAAAAAAGACCAATTCATCACCCTCGGTGGCTATGCCGGCACCGGAAAAACTACGCTTATCGCTATGTTACGCAAACTACTTTATAAAGATAATGAGAAGTTGAAGGTAGGCTTTGCCAGCTATACAGGAAAGGCGGCGCGGGTTCTTCGTACAAAACTGATTGAGCAAAAAGCAATCTCCAAAAAAGATTCAGTAGGTACCATCCATTCCCTCATCTATTCCCCAATGGTAAACGATAAACAGGAAATCATTGGTTGGAAACGGAAAGACAAGCTTGAGAGCAACCTCATCATCATCGATGAGGCGTCTATGGTAGATAGCGAGATATGGGAGCACCTCCTTGGGTATGGAATCCCCATCATTGCAGTAGGCGATCATGGCCAACTTCCTCCGATAAAAGGATCATTTAATCTTATGGAAAAGCCCGATATTGTGCTGGAACACATTCACCGACAAGCTGAGGCAAATCCGATCATTGGACTCTCTATCCAAGCCAGGGAACACGGGCACGTTCGCCAAGGCGTATACTCTGAAAAGGTTAAAAAATACACTCCTGAAGACGCAGATTTTCAATTAGAGATGGATGAAGTGCTTCAGAACTTTTCTCCAGAAACTCTCATTCTTTGTGGGTATAATCACACACGAAAGAAACTCAATAACCATATTCGACTTGAGCAGGGCATAGAAACAGAAGAGCCATCGGTCGGGGACCGAGTGATATGTTTACGTAACAATCATGAAAAGGGCATAGCTAATGGCATGCTGGGTACCATAACCAACATCAGCACAAAAGATAAGGATTGGTATGAGGCGGAAATTGCCATGGATGGTGAAGAAGAATTGTATCAAGGGTTAATTTCTGCCAAACAGTTTGGCAGCGATAAGGCGCTCAATTTTACCGACAAAAGATCGAGAGTTATGAGGGGCGACTTGTTTGACTTTGGCTACGCCCTTACCGTACATAAAGCACAGGGGAGTCAGGCACGGCGAGTAATATTGTTTGAAGAACGATTTAAGAAAATGGATGATACCGCCTGGAAACGGTGGCTTTACACTGCCATTACCCGCGCAGAGGAAGAGCTGATTATATTTGGGAAGTGATATAATTTGCTTTATTTCATATCTAAAAGTACAATTGTACTATGAACTATAAGAATATCATTACGATTAAACCAGGAATACGTGGAGGTCAGCCCACAATTCGTGACATGCGTATTACTGTATACGATATATTAAAAATGCTTGCATCAGATATGAGCACGGAACAAATACTTAACGATTACCCCGAATTAACAAAAGAAGATATTCAAGCATCTTTATCGTATGCTTCTGACAGAGAACATTTTTCTACCACTATCAGCAATGAAATTACTTTTGGATCAGAACATATCTCGCAAACTAGTTAAAAAGCTTGAAGTACCATTTCCAGGATCAAACCATGTGTATCTTCTTGGGCTACATACTGCAAGTGATGAAAAAGTTTGGAATTATGCCAAGGAAAACGAATATATCATAGTAACTCAGGATTCAGATTTTTACGATAGAAGTCTCATATATGGATATCCGCCAAAAGTAATTTGGCTTAGGATAGGTAACGCTTCTATAAAAAATATTGAAGAACTATTTACAAAACATACTGATAATATTATTCATTTTGGTAGCGATTCATCTTTAGGGTGTATTGAGATATATTAAGCTCATCACATTGTGGAAGCACTCAATACATGGATCCCTGCGTACGCGAGGATGACATAAATGAAAGTATATTCATTTGCTATTGCTTGATTATCTGGTATACTATTTT
>CALRFM010000011.1 GCA_943356515.1 Patescibacteria group bacterium | reverse complement strand
TCTAAAACACGGACTTATTGCCGATAAGACATATTTTGAAGAAGTGAGCGAGAAACCATTTACCGAATTTGATAGTAAGAAGCAGATTGAGATTATCAGTAGATCAATAGAAATCAAAGCAGATATTGTACGTCAAGATGAATATGAATCATCAACCCGAAAGCTTCTCAACTTTGGTCATACCATCGGACATGTATTGGAATCACTTAGTTTCCAAACAGATAATCCATTATTTCATGGTGAAGCAGTAGCCATAGGAATGGTTGCAGAAGCAAAAATTGCGCACTTAAGTGGCATGATATCTGATGGGGATTTTAATAAGATCGAATCGGCAATTGAGACCGTAGGATTGCCTATTAAATATCAGAAATCAATATCCGTCGATGAAGTTTACGATCCTCTTTCAACTGACAAGAAAAATATTGGAGGGAAAATAAAATGGACGCTCCTCTCAGCAATTGGCACGGGAGAAGAAAATGTAGAAATAGGAGAATCATTTGTGAAAAAAGCCATTGCATATATTACGCATTGATCTAACAATATGATTTTACATGTACAAAAAAGTCATCAACTTACCGGCACTGTGAGTATGCCTCGATCGAAAACACATTCATTTCGTGCACTCATACTTGCGTCTCTTGCAGATGGCACGTCTACTATTTGTAATCCAAAAATAAGCAGCGATTGGCACAAGGCAGTGGAGGCGATGATTTTGTACGGTGCAGAAATTACTGAAATTAAAAAAGATACCTTCCAAGTCAAAGGTGTTGCAGGGAAACCAACAACACCGAGTGACATATTGGATGTAAAAAATAGTGGCACTATGTTGGCATACCTTATGGGTGTTGCAGGTGCGTGTCCGGGCTATTCAATTATCACGGGAGATTCTTCCATTAGAAACCTGCGCAAAATATCTAAAAATACCATAAAGCCTTTTCAAGAGCTAGGAGTAGAAATCATTTCAACCAAAAAAGATGGTATGGCCCCTTTTGTGATAAAGGGTCCTGTGCAGGGCGGTGTGGCTCATGCAAATGGAGAAGGATGCCAGCCTATATTCAGCTTGCTTGTGGCATCGTCACTTTCTCAAAAACCTGTTACTCTTCATGTTTCAAATCCCGGAGAGACAGCGTACATCGACTCGCTTTTGTATTGGTTTAAAACAGCAAAAGTATCTTGTGAAAATGTTGGCGGCACATACACAAAATATCATTTTCCAGGAAATAGCATTCCACAACCATTTGATGTGGAAATTCCTTACGAATGGTCTACACCAAGTTACCCGCTACTTTCAGCGTTACTTGTTCCCCAATCAGAGCTTGTCGTTAAAGATATGGATTTTAATGATCCGTATGGTGATAAATTTGTTACCTTCGCGCTCCAACAAATGGGTGGCGATATTGAAATTAAGGGTCGGACCCTTACCGCTCGTACGAGCGATCTTCATGGAATAGAAATTGATATGAATAACATGCCCGATCAGCTGCCAACCATTGCTGTTGCTGCATGTTTTGCCAAAGGGAAAACAATTATAAAAAATACCGAAGTGGCACGGTGGAAAGAATGTGATCGAATAGCCGCCATGTGCCAGGAGCTTACAAAAATGGGAGCTAAGATTGAAGAGAAGCAAGATGGACTCATCATAGATCAAGATGGTTCGTGGAAATTACATTGCGCAGAAATTGATGGTCATCATGATCATAGGATCGTCATGGCGTTTGCAATTGCTGGTATGATGTGTGAAGGAGAAACAAAGATCATTCATGCAGAATATGTAAAAAAGTCTTTCTCAAATTTTTTCCCAGAGATGCAGAGTGCTGGTGCAAAGTTTACGTTAGAGTCAGAAAATTCTGATCATTATTAATTTATTCATTATATGGACATTGCCGTTATTCATGGACCAAATCTAAATATGCTCGGGAAGCGCGACCCAAAAAAATATGGAACCATTACTCTTGACCAGATAAACGACCTCATTTGGAAAGAGGCAGAAAAGCTAGGAGTGAGTGTAAATTTTTTCCAATCCAATCATGAAGGAGCCATTATCGATCACTTGCAGTCAGATCAAGTCAGACGTTCACATGGAGTTGTGATAAATCCTGGAGCTCTCATTCGTTATGCGTATTCGTTTCGTCAGGCGCTTATTGACTTGAACAAACCTTTTGTAGAAATACATATGTCTGATATTCATACAACAGGGGTGAATAAGACAATCAATGTACTTGATGATATCCCTTTACGTGTTGATCAGATCTGTGGTCTTAAAGAACAAAGTTATATCAAAGGTCTTCAAATAGTAGTTAATCATATACGATGAACATCATAATTATTGGAATGAAAGGCGTTGGAAAAACCACAATAGGACATGCTTTGGCAGAAATATGTAGTATGAAGTTTATAGATTTGGACCAGCTTATTGAGCAGAAACATCAAAAACTCACCAGTGAGAAATTATCATGCCGGGAAATATATATGAAGGAAGGTCAAAACTATTTTGAAGTTCTTGAATCGGAATCATTATTATCCATTCAGGCAACATCAACAGTACTGTCTACTGGTGGAGGTACTCCATTGGGCCAAGAAAATCAGAAAACATTGAAATCATTGGGAACTATTGTGTACCTTGATGAAGCATTTGATATTTTAGCAGAACGAATTTTAGCAAAAGGTGTTCCAGCATATATTAAAGATAAAACGAATCCTCGTGAGGAGCTCCGAAAACGGTACGAGAGGCGCGTTAAAGTTTATAAACAGATAGCGGATTATACGATCACCTGTAATGGTCGCACCCCAAGCGAAATAGTAAACGATATTATCAAAGTATTAGATTTATGAAACCTATAAACGGAGACACAAGATTGATTGGCTTTTTTGGCTCAACGTATAAAACAAGCAAGATGTATGCGATGTACAATAATGCATTTGAAGCACTCGATTTGAATTATCGATACATCCCTTGCGTGGTAAATGATTTGGAAAAAGCAGTTGAAGGCATTCGTCATATGGGATTTGCTGGTATCGGTATAACAGTACCATACAAAGAGTCAATTATTCCCTTTTTAGATGAGCTTGAAGATGATGCACAAAAAGTGGGAGCAGTGAATGTGGTTATAAATAGAGATGGCAAACTCATCGGTGGGAATACTGATGGTCAGGGCGCTATTTGTGCACTCGAAGAACAGATGTTATTATCAGGAAAAAAGATTACACTCCTTGGTGCTGGTGGCGCTGCCAAAGCAATAGCATATTCATTATCTGAGCTCGATTGTTCTGTAACGATTATCAATAGAGATCAAAAAAAAGCCCAGCAGCTTGCACACGTTACTAAAGCAGATTACGCACGCTTTGAGCAATTATCTGAGGCAGTGAAACATGCAGATATCCTTATCAACGCAACCACTGTGGGCATGTATCCAAATATTTCAGAATGCTTGGTAGATGCACCGCTTATCTTGCCATCTATGACTGTGATGGATATTGTGAGTAATCCGCGAGAAACAGAACTGGTAAAACGTGCACTAGCTAGGGGAGCACGAGTGGTACCTGCAGAGCGCATGTTGTTGCATCAGGGTGTGATAAAATTTAAATACTTCACAGGGCAAGAGGCACCAATAGAAGTTATGGAAAAAACACTTATATGATACGATTTTTCACCGCCGGCGAATCGCACGGCAAAGCGCTCACCGTAATAGTCGACGGCATGCCAGCGGGCATTCCCATCTCAATCGACTTCATAAACGCCGAACTGGCCAAACGTCAAGTAGGTGCAGGTTCTGGTGGTCGGATGCAGATAGAAAAAGATGAAGTCGAGATTCTTTCAGGAGTACGTTTTGGAAAGACCATCGCCAGTCCGATTGCGATGATTATTTGGAATAGAGACAACGCAAACTGGGGAGATACAATGAGTGTGGAAGATCAACCCGATAGGGTGAAAGATTCTGCTCGGGTTACTGCGCCTCGTCCTGGTCATGCCGATCTGGCTGGTGTTCAGAAACATGGATTTGAAGATGTGAGAAATGTTTTAGAGCGTGCATCTGCTCGTGAAACAGCGGCGCGAGTTGCCGCGGGAGGAATTTTTAAACAATATCTCCTTACCAAAAATGTTGAAATTGCAAGTCACACATTGCAAATTGGCGATATTACGGTCGATTCAGAGTATTCGTTTGATGATATTAAGAAAACGTATGAAAATGATCCGGAGATTCGATGCGTTGATCCCGGAAAATCTCGTGAAATGAAACAGCTGATTCAGCGCACACGGATCGATAAAGACACATTGGGAGGAGTGATTGAAACATGGGCAGTCGGTGTGCCGGCGGGTTTGGGTGATTACGCGCAGTGGGATACCAAACTTGATGGACTCATCGCACAAGCCATGATGAGTATTCAGTCAGTAAAGGCAGTTGAGGTTGGAAGTGCGGTCGCAAATGCGTCGAAGTTTGGCTCAGATGTACATGATGAGATTCATATAAAAAACGACGAGTATTTTCGCAAAACAAATAGAGCTGGTGGTATCGAAGGAGGAGTGACCAATGGTATGCCGATCGTGGTCAGGTCGTATCTCAAACCTATTTCAACATTGTACAATCCTCTTCAAACAGTGGATATCATTTCCAAAAAATCTGTTGAGGCGACTGTTGAGCGGTCTGATATTTGTGTCGTACCTCGTGCGGGAGTTGTGAGCGAGGCTATGTTGGCGTATGTGCTGGCAAGTGTGGTAAGTAAATAATTATTTGCATTACATCATCCATTCCCTTATAATACTCCTTATCATATGAAAACCAATATATCTTACATTCTCGTTCTCCTTATTACCCACGTCTGACGTGGCGAGGAGCTTGAATGCCAGATAAGCACCCCGCCGAAAGGCGGTTTTTTATTGTATAAAAAACGAAAAACCTGGATCCCGCATCAAGTGCGGGATGACAAGTAAATTATAAATTATCAAAACTATCTATGTCACACTTACAAACATCAGCATTCCCCTTTGCATTTTTTGAAGGAAAAATAGTTCCTATTGCAAAAGCGCACGTAAATATACAAACCAATGCTCTGCAATATGGCACCGGCGTATTTGGTGGCGTTCGCGGATACTACAATAAAAAAGGGAAATTCATCTCACTGTTCCGATTAGAAGATCATATGACCAGGTTTTTGAATTCACTCAAAATTTTAGGCGAATCTATCGAGTATTCAAAAGAAGATTTAATAGATATTACTATAAAACTTCTCAAAAAGAATGCACCAGAAACAGACACGTATGTGCGACCCTTTGCCTATGCTGGGAGTCTGAGTTTGACCCCAAATTTAGAACGAGACAATCCATTCTATTTTGCGCAGTATATGATTCCACTTGGAGATTACTTGCCTACTGACAAAGGAGTTACCACTTGTGTATCTTCATGGAGAAGAATTTCAGATAACGCCATACCATCTCGGGCAAAGATTACGGGAGGGTACATAAACTCCGCACTTGCCAAAAAAGAAGCAAATTCAAATGGCTTTGATGAAGCGATATTTTTAAACGAAGCAGGTCATGTTGCTGAAGGATCTGCCATGAATTTGTTTATTGTTCGAGATGGGGTACTCATAACTCCATCAAAAAGCGAAGACATCCTTGAAGGTATTACTCGAAGATCAATCATGCAATTTGCTACAGATTTGGGTATTCCTGTTGAAGAGCGAACTGTAGATCGAAGTGAGTTATATATTGCAGATGAAGCATTTTTCTGTGGAACTGGTGCTCAGGTTGCATGGATCAAAGAAGTAGACCATCGCAAAGTTGGTTCGGGAAAACGAGGAAATATAGCCGGAACAATTCAAGATTTATTTTTCAGAGTCGTTCGAGGAGAAGAAGAAAAGTATGAGAAATGGTGTACGAAGATAAAAATTAATAGTTAAGACTATGTCATCCTGAACTTGTTTCAGGATCTTATTGTAAAGATGCTGAAATTAATTCAGCATGACACGTTTTCATAATATATGAAATTAACTGGTTCACAAGCTGCTATAGAATCACTATTACATGAGAATGTAACGGTCATATTCGGGTATCCGGGTGGGGCTATAATGCCCATTTATGACGCATTGTATGATTACACACATTCAAAAAAGATTCGACATATTCTAGTGCGTCACGAGCAAGGTGCCGGGCATGCAGCAGAAGGTTGGGGACGGATCACCGGTGAGCCTGGTGTAGTTTTTGCGACTTCTGGACCTGGCGCAACCAATCTGGTTACAGCACTTGGTGACGCTATGATGGATACGGTTCCTATGGTTTGTATCACCGGCCAGGTCAATAGTGCGGTTATTGGCACCGATGCTTTTCAAGAAGCAGACGTGATAGGAGTCACGGCACCAGTTACCAAATGGAGTTACCAGATCACTCAAGTTGAAGAAATTCCCTTTGTTTTCAAAAAAGCATTTCACATAGCGCGGACCGGTAGGCCTGGACCAGTACTCATAGATATCACCAAAGATGCTCAACTTGCTTCGTTTGATTTTGAATATCCAACAGAAATAAAACTCAAAAGCTACAATCCTACAACTCAACCTCATATGGGTCAGATAAAGCTGGCTGCCGAGCTTTTGAATAATTCAAAAAGGCCACTCATTTTAGCAGGGCACGGAATTCATATTTCAAAAGCACATAAGGCTCTGTTTGATTTAGCACAAGCTGCAGATATTCCGGTGGCTCTTACCCTTCATGGATTGTCCTCATTTCCCAATGATCACAGATTGTATGCGGGCTTTTTAGGCATGCATGGTAATTATGGGCCCAATGTACTTTCAAACAAAGCAGATGTGGTACTTGCGGTGGGTATGAGGTTTGACGACCGGGTAACTGGACGAGTTGTGGATTATTTGAAAGATGCAAAAATCATTCATATTGACATAGATCCAGCTGAGCTTAATAAGATCATTCATGTTGAAGCTCCCATAGTGGCAGATGCAAAGCCAGCACTACAGGAGTTATTAAACCATATTAAAAAACAAAAACATACCCAGTGGGTGGAAGAGTTTCACAAGTGTAATGCTATTGAAAAAACAAAGATTTGGGACAATGATTGTAATCCAAAAAAAGGCCCCATTAAAATGGCCGAAGCAGTAACGCGCATTTCAGAAGCTACAAACGGAAATGCGCTTGTTGTTTCAGACGTAGGCCAACATCAGATGATAGTAGCCCGATATTTCAAATTCAAACTTCCCAATAGCTTTTATTCATCTGGCGGCATGGGAACCATGGGGTACGGATTACCAGCGGCTATGGGTGTAAAGACTGCCGCACCAGACAAAGAGGTGATTAGCATTTCTGGTGATGGCGGGTTCCAGATGAACATACAAGAACTGGGAACAATTGCACAAGAACATATGCCTATTAAAATAGTTATTCTCAATAATGGATTCTTGGGAATGGTTCGTCAATGGCAACAACTTTTTTTTGATAAACGGTATTCTATGGTACATATGCAAAGTCCCGATTTTATTGCTGTTGCAAAGGCATATGGCATAAAAGGTATGAAAGTAAAAAAGCGCGAAGATTTAGCAGGTGGCATATCAAAAATGCTACAATCAAAAGGGCCATTTGTTCTTGAGATTTCAGTTGAACAAGAAGATAATGTATTTCCCATGGTTGCCACTGGTGCGTCAGTTTCAGATATACGTTTAGAATAATAATCTTATGAAAAACTATTACACGATCATCGCATTTACCGAAAATACGCCAGGAGTATTGTATCGGATTGCCGATCTGTTTTTACGTCGCAAAATAAATATTGAAAGTCTTACGGTTTCTGAAGTAAAAAATGAAGATCAATCGCGCTTTACCATCGTCGTTTTCGCGGAGCCAGATCTGGTGGAAAAGATTGGTAAGCAACTGTACCGTATTATCGAAGTGGTGAAAGTGATAGATTCAGTAGATACCGATTTGGTAGCTCGTGAGATTGCTCTTCTGAAAGTATCAGCAAATAAACTTGAACAACGAAAAGAGATAGAACATCTGGTATCGATCAGTTCTTTTGTTCGTATTATCGAAGTGAAAAAGAATTATCTTATTCTTGAAAAAACAGGAACTGAAAAAGACATTAATGATTTTTATGAACTTATGAAACCTTACGGCATTAAAGAGTTTGTTCAATCAGGACGTATAGCAGTTTTTAATACCTAATATGCAAAAAATACACATATTTGATACAACCCTTCGAGATGGCGAACAAGTTCCTGGATGTCAACTCAACACAGTGGAAAAAATTGAAATTGCTAAAGCACTTGAGCAATTAGGTGTCGATGTCATAGAGGCGGGATTCCCTATATCGTCACCTGGCGATTTTCAATCAGTGATAGAAATATCAAAAGCAGTCAAAAACCCCATCATATGTGCACTTACTCGTGCTGTTAAAGGAGATATCGATTCAGCAGTTGCCTCACTTGAATTTGCAAAACGAAAACGAATTCATACAGGGATCGGCGCATCTGACATGCATATAAAATATAAATTCAAGTCAACGCGGGAAGATATTCTCAAACGAGCTATTGAAGCGGTCAAGTATTCAAAGAAATTTGTTGAAGATGTAGAATTTTATGCAGAAGATGCAGGGCGAGCTGATTTAGCATATTTAGCTCAAATGATCGAAGCAGTCATCGTAGCAGGAGCAACGGTGGTAAACATACCCGATACAACCGGTTACAATCTTCCCCATATTTACGGTGAAAAAATCAAATACCTGAAAGAGCATGTGTCAAATATCGATAAAGCTATCATATCGGTTCACTGTCACAATGACTTGGGTTTGGCTACTGCCAATGCCATGGCAGGAGTTTCTGCCGGTGCACGTCAAATCGAAGTCACCATAAATGGTATTGGGGAACGCGCCGGAAATACTTCACTTGAAGAAGTTGTTATGATCATGCGTACTCACAAACTTGCCTATGATACCAATATTAATGCCAAAAAAATATTTCCCACCAGTAGATTGGTATCAAAACTCATGAATATGCCCGTGCAAGCAAATAAAGCAATAGTGGGGAAAAATGCATTTGCACACTCATCGGGTATTCATCAAGACGGCGTCCTAAAAATGCGTGAAAATTATGAGATCATAAACCCTCATGATGTAGGCATTGCTTCATCTGAGATAGTACTTTCAGCCAGGTCGGGAAGAGCAGCTCTTAATCATCACTTGGAACGACTTGGCTACCGGCTAAAACCGAATCAACTGAAAAAAGTATATGCATCGTTTTTGACCCTTGCTGATTCTAAAAAAGATATTAATGATGAAGACCTTCACATGCTTATGGGTAAAACTTCACTGGTAGAAAAGAAGCTTAAAATCAATCTGCTAGAGGTAGTTTGCGGATTTCCCCTTAAACCAATGGCAACTGTTACGATGCTTGTGAATGGAGAAGAGTACACTGCTGTTTCCAACGGAAACGGCCCCGTAGACGCATCGTGTGGTGCGGTCAACAAAATAATAAAAGAGTCAAAAGTTCTCAAAACATTACCAGTGCTCAAAGAATTTTTGATTCAAGCAGTAACGCGAGGTCATGATGACATAAGCAAAGTACACGTTCAACTAGAGTATAAAAATAGCGTATTTTATGGGTATGGTTCAGATACCGATATTGTAGTTGCTTCGGTGCAGGCCTATGTTGATGGATTACAAAAAATTGTTTAATCAATTCCTATGAATATTACTTCACACCTTATCGATGAAGCTGCCAAAAGGCTCAAAGATGTAGCAGACGTGACACCTCTTCAATACAATAAACGACTTTCAAAACAATATAACGCAAAGATATATATCAAACGTGAGGATTTGCAGGAAGTTCGATCATTTAAAATTCGTGGTGCGTACAATAAAATGGCAACATTATCTCCTTCTGAGAAAAAGAGAGGTGTTGTTTGTGCAAGCGCTGGGAATCATGCGCAAGGTGTGGCATATAGTTGTAACAAACTCAAAGTAAAAGGAACTATTTTTATGCCAACCGTCACCCCCAATCAAAAGATAGATAAAGTGCAACATTTTGGTGATGGCTATGTAGACATCAAATTGGTCGGCGCCACCTACGATGAAGCAAGTGCTGCAGCACATGCTTTTGAGAAGAGCAAAAAAGCAGTGTATGTTCATCCATTTGATGATCCACTCACCATTGCCGGACAAGGAACGGTGGGAAAAGAGATTGTCGATCAGTTAGATGACAAGATTGATTACGTACTTTCTTGTATTGGCGGCGGCGGCCTCATTTCTGGAGTTTCAACCTATATCAAAGAAATAAGTCCCCAAACACATATTGTCGGTGTCGAACCCACTGGCGCACCAAGCATGCATGAATCCTTAGTGCAAAATCATATTGTTACACTGAAGAAGATTGATACGTTTGTTGATGGAGCGGCAGTTGGAAGGGTCGGAGACACCACGTTTAAGATTGTCAAAAAAAATGTTGATGATGTGCTTCTGGTCCCCGAAGGAAAGATATGTCAAACCATGATCGAACTATATCAAAATGAGGGAATTGTCGTTGAGCCAGCTGGTGCATTGTCTGTTTCGGCACTTGATCTGGTAGCAGAAAAAATAAAAGGGAAAACAGTCGTCTGTATTTTAAGTGGAGGAAATAATGACATTCTCAGGTACCCAGAGATTATGGAGAGGAGTTTGGTTTACCAGGGTCGCAAGCATTATTTTCTTATTGAATTTGCTCAAAAACCTGGGCAGCTCAAACGCATGCTTGACGAAGCGCTGGGTCCAAATGATGATATTGTACGATTTGAATATATGAAAAAAACGGAAAAAGAAAAAGCACCTGCGCTGGTTGGGTTTGAACTTAAGAGTAAAGAAGATCTTGTGCCCCTCATAAAGCGTATGGACGGGATAGAATTGAAGTATACCAAGCTGAGTGAAGATGATATGTTATATCATTATTTAGTGTAATTATGAAAAATTCATGCCAAGGAGATTGTTGTTGTAACGACAATCCAGAATCATTAAAAAACCGAAGTGCAATACTCACCAGTACTCCAGGCGCCAAAGATTGGGCGCGTCGCGCTCCAGCTCGTGCTATGATGCGAGCTGTCGGATATACAGATGCTGATTTTGAAAAGCCATTGATAGGCGTGGCCGCACCTTATTCAGATGTGAGTCCCTGCAATGCGCATATTGATGAGCTTGCCCGTATTGCCGAGTCAGAGATTGTCAAGGTCGGAGGAAAACCATTTATGTTTGGCACTCCAGTTGTTACTGATGGAGAAACTATGGGGACAGAAGGGATGAAGTACTCACTTGTTTCCCGTGAGCTGATCGCTGATTCGATCGAAATGATGTCAGAAGCTTATTTTGCCGATGGGACGATCGCATTTTCAGGATGTGACAAGACAATACCTGCTTCGCTTATGCCACTTGCTCGTAATAACACCATTGGAATTACATTGTATGGTGGATCAATCCTTCCAGGTAATCGCGATGGTCGAGATCTCAACATTGTTTCTGTCTTTGAAGCAGTTGGAGCACATTCTGCAGGAAAAATATCAGATGAAGAGTTGAATGAGATTGAAAATCGTTCCTGTCCGTGTGCTGGAGCATGTGGCGGTATGTTTACTGCAAACACGATGGCAGCGGCGCTTGAAGCCATGGGGATGGCGGTGCCAGGAAGCGCTTCACACCCCGCGATGAACCGCATGGGTCGAATTTCTGAGAAAAAGGCAGAAGATGTTGAGAGCACTGTCGATGCACTTTTTGGCATGATGGAACGAGGCATTCGTACACGAGATATTGTGACACGAGAATCAATAGAGAATGCTATAGTCGTGACTCAAGCACTTGGTGGATCGACGAATGCAGTGTTGCATCTTCTTGCAATTGCGCATGAAGCAGATGTCGCGCTTTCGATTGACGACTTTGAGGTGATTGGAAAAAAAGTACCACTGATTGGAAATTTTTCCCCAGCTGGTGATTATATGATGGAACATCTTGATGAAATCGGCGGTATCCCCATGGTTATGAAGCTGCTCCTTGACGGAGGTCTCATTCACGGAAATTGTATGACCGTGAAGGGTCGGACCCTTGCAGAAAACCTGAAGGATGTGCCAGCTCGACCTGAAAATCAGAATGTCATTTCTTCCCTAGAAAAGCCATTTTCACCCCCAGGACATCATCTTGCAATCATGCATGGAAATATGTCCGAAGAAGGTTCCGTGATGAAACTTTCTGGGAAAATGATCACTCAACACAAAGGTCCAGCGCGCGTCTTTGAGTGTGAAGAAGACGCTCTTGATGCAATTCTTGACAGGACAATACAAAAAGACGATGTGATAGTTATCAGATACGAAGGTCCCAAAGGGGGCCCTGGCATGCGCGAGATGCTTTCTCCATCTGCTGCACTTATGGGAGTAGGACTTGGGAAAGATGTTGCACTCATCACCGATGGACGTTTTTCAGGAGGTACTCATGGCATAATGGTTGGACACATTTCGCCAGAAGCAGCTGTTGGTGGACCAATTGCACTTGTTGCAGAAGGAGATATGATAGATATTGATGTTACGAAAAGAGAGATTAATATTCTTGTTGATGAAAAAGAAATGCAGGAAAGAAAGAAAAAATGGAAAGTACCAATCCCACGCTACATGCGAGGAGTTTTGGCCAAGTATGCAAAGCTTGTAGGAAGCGCATCTAAAGGAGCAGTTACTAGTTGATTATTTATCATGAAATATATTTACACAGATAAAGCACCAAACGTAGTTGGTCCCTATTCTCAGGCCGTGGTTACTGACAATCTTATTTTTTGTTCCGGCCAAATTGGCATAGACCCAGCGGTAGGAAAACTTGTTGAAGGGATTGAGAATCAAACCAAACAAGTTATAGAGAATCTGAAAGCAGTTTTGGAAGAATCAGGATCAAGTTTAGATAAGGTAGTTAAGTGCACAGTATATTTAGCAGACATAAATGATTATGTTACGATGAATGGAATCTATGGGCAGTACTTTACCGATCATAAACCAGCTCGTGCTGCGTTTGCCGTGGCAGCATTACCAGCAGGTGCTTTGATAGAAATAGAAATGATTGCAGTGAAATAAGTTATTAATTAATTTACTTACATATGACAAAAATGAATTTTGGCGACACGGAAGAAAATGTCGTAACACGGGAAGAATTTCCATTATCAAAAGCACAAGAAGTGCTTAAAAACGAAACAGTTGCTGTGCTTGGTTATGGCGTACAAGGACCTGGACAAGCGCTTAATATGAAAGATAATGGTATACATGTTATCGTCGGCCAACGAAAAGGATCAAAGACGTGGGACAAAGCAGTTGCAGATGGATGGGTGGAAGGAGAAACCTTATTTGAGCTTTCGGAAGCGGCAAAGCGTGGCACCATCATCTTATATTTATTATCCGATGCAGGACAAAAAGAATATTGGTCAACATTAAAACCGAATTTAACTGCAGGAAAAACATTGTATTTTTCTCATGGATTTTCCATCACTTACAATGAACAAACAAATATCATTCCACCAACAGATATTGATGTGGTTCTTGTGGCACCAAAAGGATCGGGTCTTACTGTACGTCGAAACTTCTTAGATGGCAGTGGTATCAATAGTTCTTATGCCGTACACCAAGATGCTACTGGCAATGCAGAGCAAAAAGCAAAAGCACTTGGTATTGCAGTTGGATCTGGATACTTGTTTGAAACAACCTTTAAAAATGAAGTATATAGCGATCTTACCGGAGAGCGTGGAATCCTCGTCGGCGCACTTGAAGGAGTATTTGAAGCTCAATACAATGAACTTCGTAAACACAATCATTCACCATCTGAAAGCTTTAATGAAACGGTCGAAGAACTCACTCAAAGTTTAATCCGCCTAGTCGGAGAACATGGCATGGACTGGATGCTTGCAAATGTATCTACCACTGCACAGCGCGGTGCACTTGATTGGAAAGACAAATTCCGAGATGCTACCGCTCCCGTGTTTGAAGAACTTTATTCTGAAGTAGAAAATGGAAACGAAGCACGTAGAACGTTAGAGAAAAATAGCGATCCTCATTACCGTGAAGATTTAGAAAAAGAACTTGAAGAGATTGGCAATATGGAACTCTGGCAAGTAGGTAAAAAAGTACGAGAGCTTCGTCCTGAAAATATAAAAAAAATAACTATGCCAAAAACACTATTTGAAAAAGTGTGGGATGCTCATGTGGTATCGCAGGAAGATAATTATCCGGCGGTATTTTATATTGACGCCCATTTTATTCATGAGGTCACATCACCTCAGCCGTTTGATGGCTTGCGAAAGCGTGGTATACCTGTTGCTAGAGTTGATCGCACCTGGGCAACGGCAGATCATAATGTTCCTACCAAAGACCAACATATCCCTATAAAGGAACTTCTTTCTCGCAAGCAAGTAGCAATGCTTGAAACAAATTGTAAAGAATTTGGCATAGAACTTTTCGGGCTTGGTCATCCGTGGCAGGGAATCGTACATGTTATTGGTCCAGAACTTGGCATTACCAAACCTGGCATGACTATTGTATGCGGAGATAGCCACACATCTACACACGGTGCGTTTGGTGCTATAGCATTTGGGATCGGTACTAGTGAGGTAGAGCAAGTACTTGCAACTCAAACTATTTTGCAAAATAAACCTAAAACTATGAAGATTGAAATAAATGGAGAACTTGCAAAAGGAGTTGCTGCAAAAGATATTATTTTGTATATCATCTCCAAACTAAGCACTTCTGGTGGTACGGGATATTTTGTAGAATTTGCTGGATCTACCATCCGCGATCTTTCTATGGAAGCTCGCATGACTATATGTAATATGAGCATAGAAATGGGAGCGCGTGGCGGCATGATAGCTCCCGATGAAAAGACATTTGACTATTTGAAAGGAAAAGAATTTGCTCCAAAAACATCAGACTGGGATAAAGCAGTACATTATTGGAAAACATTACCAACAGATGAAGGGGCAACCTATGATCGAGTCGAAACATTTGATGCTTCAGACATAGAGCCCATGATAACGTATGGAACCAATCCTGGAATGGGAATCAAAGTGACTGAGCAAGTTCCAGAGACAGTCGAATATATGGGACTTACAAAAGGACAGAAAATGATTGGACAACACGTTGATTATGTCTTTTTTGGGAGTTGTACCAATTCTCGTATTGAAGATTTTAGAGCTGCAGCAACAATCTTAAAAGGAAGAAAAAAAGCAGACAACATCACCGCCATACTAGTGCCCGGATCCACGCAAGTATCTGTGCAGGCAAAAAAGGAAGGACTCGATACGGTGTTTGCAGATGCAGGGTTTGAACTGCGCAGTGCAGGATGTTCTGCATGTTTGGGTATGAATGAAGATAAAATTCCAACAGGAAAATACTGTGTTTCGACAAGCAATCGCAACTTCGAAGGTCGCCAAGGACCTGGGGCAAGGACTATGCTCGTAAGTCCACTCACCGCAGCAGCAACAGCAATTAATGGATACGTTACCGATCCCAGAGAATTTTTAATATAAAACTATGAACATTATTACATCTACTGCAGTTCCCCTATCACAAGAAAATATCGATACCGATCAGATTATTCCATCCAGGTTTTTGAAATCAATTACTCGTGAAGGATTTGGAGAAAATTTATTTCGAGATTGGAGATCCAAAAAGGAATTTGTATTAAATGACCCAACGTACTCTGGAGAAATACTCGTTGCCGGGCGTAATTTTGGGTGCGGTAGTAGTCGCGAGCATGCAGCCTGGGCCATAAAGGATTATGGATTTAATGTCGTCATTTCTAGTTTTTTTGCAGACATTTTTAAAAGCAATGCACTTAACAATTTTCTTCTTCCTATTCAAATTTCCAATTCAGAACTTACAGAATTATTTACTTATATTGAAAAAGATGCAAAAACTAAGGTTACTATCGATCTTCCGAATCAAGAATTACGTATTGCAACTGGTGAGTTACGAATTAAATTCGATATAGATCCATATA
>CALRFM010000010.1 GCA_943356515.1 Patescibacteria group bacterium | reverse complement strand
CCGTAATAAACCATCAACCGTTATCGATTTATCCGGCGACACCATACAAACCCTTCGTGAGGGTGATATCCCATTTCAAAATGTACAATCATTCATATCTATTTCGCTTGAGCAAACTCAACAGATAGGTCGTACTATTATTTCGCACCAAACATCTAACGCAAAACCCATAGTCATCATTCTCACCGGAGATTTAGGAGCGGGCAAAACAGAGATGACCCGAGGTATTGCATCGAATTTTGATATCGAAAACATCATTTCTCCAACGTATGTGGTGTATTACGAATATGACATAAGTCGTCAGTCGTCAGTCCATAGTCATCTGAAGAAGTTTATACATGTAGATTTATATAATATCCAGGAAGAGGAAGAATTTGAACAATTAAACCTCCCGTCATATCTTGTTTCTGGTAATGTAATGGTGGTGGAATGGGGCGAAAAGTTGGGAAAGCTCTCTGAACAATTGAGTAAAAAAGCGCATGTCGTTTATGTGAATATTGAACACGTGAATGAATATGAAAGAAAGATAACCGTTAAGAATAATGCATGAAAACAATACTCGCTATAGATACATCATGTGATGAAACATCGGCTGCCATAGTGCAAGATCGCCGAGTTCTTTCTCATGTTGAATATTCCCAAATTGTGTTACACCAAAAATGGGGCGGTGTAGTACCAAATATTGCCAAGCGAGCGCATGAAGAACGGATCGATTGGGTTTTAGATACAGCTATAAAAAAATCAAAACTATCTATGCAAGATATCGATGCTATTGCAGTAACCTATGGTCCTGGACTTGCATTAGCGCTTGGCGTAGGAATAATCAAAGCACAAGAATTATCAGTCAAATACAACAAACCACTTATCGGAGTAAATCATATGGAGGGGCATTTATATTCTCCCTTCGTTCAAAATAGCAAAGGGAATCCAGCACGACCTTTTGAGTTTCCTTATCTGGGCCTTCTTGTTTCTGGTGCTCACACCGAGTTGGTCAAGTTTACTGACCATCTGACCTATGAGATTCTTGGTGAGACCCGAGATGATGCTGCTGGAGAAGCTCTGGACAAAGCTTCGCGTATGCTTGGGTTTGGATATCCAGGAGGCGCCACCATAGAACAACTTGCACATGAAGTTAATAATACAGATATCTATCATTTTCCCCAGCCAATGATCGGTTCAAACGATCTTGCTTTTTCATTTTCAGGACTGAAAACTGCATTGATGTACAAGATAAAGGAGATGTCAAATGCGCAGCGTATCGATCAGTTACGTTTTCTTGCAAGTTCGTTTCAAGAAGCGCTCTTTCAAACTCTTATGAAGAAGACAAGAAAAGCAATGATAAAAACAGGAATAACAAATGTATTGGTTGGCGGTGGAGTGGCAATTAATGAGCGTTTACGTGTGACGCTTCGATCCATGGTAAAAAAACAAGATGGCACAATACTATTTTCACCTTATAACTATCTCAATAACGATAACGCTGCAATGATTGGGCTTGTGGGAGCAATGCGAGCCGAGCATGGTTTATATGTTCCAGATATATCTAAGGTGGTCAGAGTGGCACGACTTTCGCTTAACGATGTAACTATCTAGGAGGTTCAAACTCAGGAACCTTGGCTTTCACTTTATCGTACACTTCATCGATAAATCCTTGTACGAGCATATCTCGAGCAGTATTTTTACTTAATCCTCTGGTTTGAGCATACAAAAGCTGATCTTTACTCAGTTTGCCAGTGGTAGATCCATGCGTGCAAAATACATCATTTGCTAATATTTCCAGATAGGGTCTTGAATCTACAAATACTCCCGGAGACAGAATAAGATTTTGATTTTTCTGATAGGCATGAGATTGTTGCGCATCTTTTTCTAGTCGAATCAGTCCTTGGTACATAAGCTTGGATGTATCTTGAAAAACTCCTTTGATAAAGAGGTCAGATAACGATCCTGGTGCAGTATGTTTTTGAATGGTTTCTATATGGAACTGATCAGAATTCTTCCCAGTATATAATCCATAAATATAGAGTTCAATATGTGGCGCAGTAATATCAAAAGTCAACTTTCCAGAAATATTATGAAAAAAAACCACGTACGTTTCTCCCTTTTTATCAAAAGTCATGTGTTCTTGTTTGTCTTTGTTGAGATTTATAAATATCATCCTACCGATCCCTCCATTTCCAATCGTATTAACCGATTCAATTCTATTGAATACTCTAAAGGAATCTCTTTTGTCACTGGTTCCATAAATCCGAGGACAAGTGCAGACTCTGCGTCTGGCTTAGAAAGTCCTCGCGACATGAGATAAAATAATTTTTCATCACCGAGTTTTTCTACTGTTGCTTCATGTTGAATTTCAACATCATCTTCTTTAATTTTCATAGTTGGATAGGTATCAGAACGGGATTCTTCGTCGAGAATAAGCGCGTCACAAGATACATACACGGATGAATTCTTCGCTCCAGGTGATACTTGCACGAGGCCTCGATATGAAGTCCTCCCACCTTCTTTTGAAATTGATTTTGAAACAATCCGAGATGAAGTGTTTGGCGCGAAATGCATCATTTTGGCACCAGCATCTTGTATCTGGCCTTTGCCGGCAAAGGCAATAGAAAGGACTTCTCCTCGAGCGCCCTCTCCATGGAGGTACACGCTTGGATACTTCATGGTTATGCGGCTGCCAATATTACAATCAATCCATTCCATAAATCCATTTTCACCACAATGTGCACGTTTGGTCACAAGATTATATATATTGGTACTCCAGTTTTGCACCGTTGTGTAGCGTACATGAGCATTTTTTTTCACAAAAATCTCAACTACTGCAGAATGAAGTGACTGGCTGGTATATATGGGAGCAGTACATCCTTCTACATAATGCACTTCGCTTCCTTCTTCTGCAATTATGAGGGTTCGTTCAAACTGGCCAAAACGCTCGGAATTTATGCGGAAATATGCTTGAAGCGGGAGTTTTACTTTTACTCCTTTAGGAACATACACAAAAGATCCACCAGACCACGTGGCAGTATTTAATGCAGCAAATTTATTGTCATGCGCTGGTATCAATGTTCCAAAATATTCTTTCACCAAGTCCTCATGATCTCTCAGTGCCGTATCCATATCGCAGAAAATCACGCCATCTTTTGTCAATTCTTTCGTTACGCTTTCGTACACAACCTCTGATTCGAATTGTGCACTGACCCCCGCCAAAAACTTCTTCTCTGCCTCTGGCACACCTATGCGATCATATGTCTCTTTGATTTCTGCGGGCAGGTCTTCCCATGAGTTTACCTGACCTTCAGTTGGCTTGAGGTAATAATATATGTCGTCAAAATCTATTTTTTCCAAACTGGGGCCAAACTTCGGCATCTTCTTTTCCAGAAAGATTTTATATGCTTTCAAACGAAACTCCAACATCCACGCTGGCTCTTTTTTGATTTTAGATATCATGCGTACCACATCTTCTCGCAAGCCCTTTTTTGCCTTATAAACAGATTTTTCAGGCATGGAAAACCCGTATTTGTAATCAAACTGTAATTCCTTTTTTTGTTTGTCTTGTTGAGCTTTCATAGATTACGTAAGTGTTTCATACCCTTCATCTTCGATTTTTTTAGCAAGTTCTGGACCGCCTACTTTTACTATCTTTCCTTCCACCATGATAAGCACTTGGTCTGGTTTAAGGTAATGGAGAATTCTATTGTAATGCGTTATTACGATATATGTTTTGTCTTTTTTGTATTTGGTAAGAAATTTTGATATCGATTTAAGTGCGTCAACATCTACACCAGTATCTACTTCATCAAAAATAAGAAGGCTCTTTCCCAATACTGCAGCTTGTAGTACTTCCATTTTTTTCCGTTCACCGCCAGAGGCGCCTTCATTTAATGGTCTGTTGAGGAGGTCTTCACTAATTCCTAATTCTTTTGCATATGCCTTTGCTTCATTGCGGATTTGGAGCGGATCCTTTTTGCCACTTAGGGCAAGTTGCAAGAGTTGATACACCTTCACCCCGGAAAGTGCAAGAGGAGATTGAAACGAAAGAAACATGCCTTCCTGCGCTCTTTCATGAGGCTCCATTTCAGTAATATTTGTTCCTTCAAGCTCGATAGTGGACGTGTCACTCAATTGGTATGCAGGGTGCCCCATAAGTGAATAGGCAAGGGTAGATTTTCCTGAGCCATTTGGACCCATAATGGCATAGGTTTTACCCTTTTCAAAGGTAAAGTTAATATTGTTTAATATCGTTTTATCGTTAATAGATACGATAAGGTTATTGATTTTTAGCATAAGCAATTATAACAAGGAGTCGGTTATAATAGTAATACTATGAATGTAAAAAAAGATTTCCCCATCTTTAACGCTCATCCAGAACTGGTATACCTCGATTCAGGAGCAACGTCTCTGAAACCCCAACCGGTCATCGATGCCATCGTTGCCTATTATTCTACGTATAGCGCCAATATTCATCGCGGGCTGTATAAAATATCCGAGAAGGCGTCTGCCGAATATGAAGATACGCGCTCAGTCGTTGCCCGGTTCATAAACGCCCCATCGCCCAATGAAATCATTTTTACGAGTGGCACCACCGAAAGCATTAACTTGTTGACTTCGACCATCGGCGGGTCGTCGGTAGGCCAAGGCGATGAGGTGGTTACCACCGTGATGGAGCATCATGCCAACTTTGTACCATGGCAACAGCTTGCATTTAATACGGGCGCTGATTTTAAAGTTATAGATATAAACGAGAATCACGAATTAGGAATCATGAAAGAAGATGGACACATTGATCTAACCAACATCATTACCAAAAAAACGAAGATCTTTACCATTACGTTGGTGTCCAATACTCTTGGCACTATAAATCCTGTTAAAGAGATTATTGCCGCAGTTAAAGCAATAAACCCATCGGTCATTACCGTAGTTGATGCTGCTCAAGCTGCACCGCATCTGAGTATTGATGTTCAAGATCTGGGCTGTGACTTCTTGGCATTTTCTGGTCATAAAATGTTGGGACCTACTGGTGTCGGGGTGTTGTGGGGACGCAAGCAATTACTTGACTCCATGCCGCCCTACCAATTGGGTGGTGACATGATAAACGAGGTATCTTTAGAGAAAACAACCTATGCAAAAACACCCCATAAATTTGAGGCAGGAACACCGCATATTGCCGGCGTTATTGGCCTCAAGGCAGCCATCACCTATCTTCAACAGATTGGATTAGATACCATTGCAAAGCATGAACATGCACTGGCATCTTACGCTATAGATCAGATCAATAAAGAATTTGGTGATGAGGTCGCCATGTTAGGTCCATCAGACATGGGGCAGCGAGCAGGCATCGTCACGTTTACATTTGGTACTATTCATGCGCACGATATATCACAAATACTTGATGATAATAACATAGCCGTTCGAGCTGGGCATCACTGTACCATGCCGCTCCACACTCGCTTAGATATCACAGCTTCTACTCGTGCATCGTTTTATGTTTATAATACGCAGGAAGATGTAGATAAGTTAGTTATGGGTCTCAAAAAAGTCAAACAAACATTATCATGAGTATTTACGCCGATCTAATTCTAGATCATTATAAAAACCCACGCAATAATAAGATGTTGGAAGACCCAACATCTACTGTCGATGTGAACAATCCACTCTGTGGTGACAAACTTCATATGGAGCTTTCTGAAAAAGATGGAGTAGTCGAACACATCGGTTTCACTGGAGATGGTTGCGCTATATCTATTGCTTCTGCTTCGATGCTCACTGAATATGCAAAAGGCAAAAATGTATCTGAATTGGTAGATTTATCGGGACAAGATGTGATAGGATTATTAGGAATAGAGCTTACCCCCAATAGGATGAAATGTGCGCTGTTAAGTTGGGAAGCACTCATCAAGTTGATTCAGTGACTCAGGTACTCAGTTATATAAGCTAAACAACTATTATTAATTAATAAGAATATGTCAGACGATCAAAAACTGAAAGATCCTCAGAACCCTTCCGGCCCTGTTACGGTGCGCAATATGACATTTCATGTCGACCGAGATTTATGTATTGGTGCAGCCACGTGTGTGGCCATTGCTCCAAACACATACATCATGGATTCCGAAGCAAAAGCTATTATCTTAGACACTGCAGATAACGACACTGATGACGCTTTATTGGACGCTGCTCGTGGATGTCCAACTGCAGCTATCATAGTGCAAGATAAAGATGGACATCAAATATTCCCACAGTAATACATGAATGTGCGTGAATGTCCCGAATGTGGGCACGATACCATCAAAGGTATGCCAGGCGGACGTGATGCCACATGTACCAATTGTGGCTACAAAGATCCGTGTTGTTATGATTAAATAAGGTTGCACCTTGCTACTTCTTCCCTGTATTATAAATATAGATAGTATGTTGTTTTCTCGAATGAGAATAGAATAACTATCGACTAATACATTATTGGCATTTACATTAAATACACATCATGCATTTTAATTGGAAAATTGGCGGCGAGGCAGGATTTGGCATTATGACCTCTGGTCTGGTCTTTTCTAAAATCGCCACTCGTTCGGGCTATCACATATTTGATTACACTGAATACCCTTCTCTCATTCGTGGCGGTCACAATACGTACGAAGTACATGTTTCCGACAAACTGGTAGTTTCTCCTCAATGGAACATTGACCTTTTGGTCTGTTTGAATAAAGAGACCTACGAATTACACAAGTACCGACTTACCAAAGAAAGTATGGTGATGTACGACCCTGATGTATTTGAGATTTCTGAAATACACGATCTTATTCCTATGCCATTTAAGACGATTCAAAAGGAAGAAAAGATACAACCCAATATGCTTAACACCGTGGCTGTTGCCGCAAGTGTGGCTGTGCTTGGAGGAGATTTAGACATATACAAAGCGATCATTCATCAGCAATTTGACCGTAAAGGAAAAGAAATAGTTGACTTTAACATAAAGCTTGCCGATTTAGGCCATACTCATGCAACCAAACATCACAATGTTACGTCAATACTAACCAAGCAGTTGGAAGTTACCCAGCAGGTAGTTATAACTGGTAATGAGTCATTCTCGCTTGCTTCAGTGAATGCCGACTGTAGGTACTATGCAGCATATCCAATGTCTCCTGCATCATCAATTCTTTCAACATTAGCAGTTATGCAGCGCACTAGCAAGATGGTAGTACGACACCCGGAAGATGAGATATCGGTCGTCAACTCTGCACTCGGCGCTTCTTTTGCTGGGGTACGAAGCGCGGTAGGAACATCGGGTGGAGGGTTTGCCCTTATGGTTGAAGCATTATCATATTCTGGCGTGGCAGAAATTCCGTTAGTGGTATTTTTAGCAATGCGATCCGGCCCAGCTACTGGTATGCCTACCTGGACTGAACAAGGAGATCTTTTATTTGCTGTCAATGGGGGTCACGGAGAATTCCCAAAAATTGTTCTTACCCCAGGAGACCCTATAGAAATGTTTGAACTTACTCAAAAAGCATTCGATCTGGCAGACATATATCAAACACCAGTAATCATCGCTTCAGACAAATTTCTGTCTGAATCACACACTTCGGTAGCCACCTCAACACTCAAGAAAATGGCAACAGAGCACAAGATTGACCGTGGAAAAATCGTTACCACTACAAAACAAAAAGAATATCTCCGTTATAAGACTGAAGAAGATGGCATATCGGAAATGCTGATTCCTGGCCAAAGAGGTATTTTTTATCAGGCTAATTCATATGAACATTTGGAAGATTCGCATACCACAGAAGATGGCGATGAACGCATAAAGCAAGTTACCAAGCGAGCAGCAAAACAGCAAACCTATTTCAAAAATCATTTTAAACCACCTCAGGTGTTTGGTAACCCAGAAGCAGAAATTGTCTTGGTATCGTATGGTTCAAACAAAGGATCCATTTTAGATGCCATCAACCTGTTAGATATTTCTGTAGCGTATATTCACTTTACTCATGTATTCCCACTAGATGAAGAGCAAATCCTTAAAGTATTTAAGCCATTTGAAGGAAAACGATTAATACTGGTTGAGAATAATTCGCAGGGGCAATTTGGACAACTGCTGCGTATGCATACGGGAATTAACCTTGAAGAAAAACTATTAAAATTCGATGGTCGGCCATTCTGGCCAGAAGAAATTGCATCATATATCGGAAACAAAGAAGATGCAGGAGATAAGAATGATGATGTAAGAATTATAAATGAAGAAGTTAGTCCAGAAGAACATCATAAACAAAAGAAAGCCCTTATGGACAAGTTAGTGCGAGAAATGGCCTGAATTACTAATTAAATAGTGACAACAAAAATATATGGATAATCTAGGATTTGATGGATATGCACCTACATGGTGCCCAGGCTGCGGAGACTGGGGAATTCGAGTGGGTATAAAAGGTGCACTTGAACAGCTCAAATTAGATCCGTCACAAGTATTTATTTCATTTGATATCGGCTGTTCTGGAAACATGAATGACTTTTTAAATGCCTATGCTATGCATGGTTTGCATGGTCGAAGCATTCCAAGTGCCATTGGCATGAAAGTAGCAAATCACACCATGGATACGATTGTCATTGGCGGTGATGGCGGCATATACGGCGAAGGGGGAAATCATTTTTTGCATGCCTGTCGCGGTAATCATGATATGACCGTGATTGTACATGATAATATGGTGTACGGTCTTACCACAGGTCAGGTTGCACCAACTGCTAAAAAAGGATACAAATCCAAGTCAACGCCGAATGGGATTATCGAAGTCCCCGTGAACGCGCTCGCACTTGCCATAAGTCAAGGGGCTACATTTGTAGCACAAGGGTTTGCAGGTGACGCACGAGGACTTACAGAAATTCTGAAAGGCGCTATAATGCATAAAGGATTTTCACTCGTCAATATTTTACAACCGTGTGTTACTTTCAACAAAGTAAATACCTATCAATATTATTTACAAAAAGTGTATAAACTCGATGAAAAGCACGATGCAACAGATATGCACGCCGCAATGGAAAGAAGCATGGATATTCTTGAAGAAAAATATCCAACGGGGATTTTATATCAAACTGAACGCACTACTTATCATGAACAAATAGATCAACTTGCAGGTCCACTTGTTAATCGAGCACCCAATACATCAATTGACGCATTTCTTCCTCATTTAGTGTAATGTGGTTGACATCTGGCAATCAATCAAATATACTGCTAACATATGTTTAGTTCATCTCCAACCAAAAAAAATTATCCTATCATAGCAATCCGTGATGGAATTGTGTTTCCTGCTGCAGAAAACGTTTTAGTCTTTGGCCGCAAGAAAAGTGTTGATGCGTTAAATGCCGCCATGCTCCTTGAAAAAGAGATTGTACTCGTAATGCAAAAGAAGGTAGATTTGGACGATCCAAAGGCATCCGATCTACATACTGTTGGTGTTATCGCACAAGTAGATAAAGTAGCTCCTGGAGATAGAGGTCAAATAAATGCGCTTGTCAAAGGGATACGCAAAGTTCGTATAGAACATTTTACACAGGAAAATCCGTATCTTACCGCAGATGTAATAGATCTTCTTGATGAAGGCGAAGAAGACGAAGAAGTACTCGCCATCGTAAAATATATATCAGGACAAATTAAAAAAGCCATTAATTTGGGGAAAACCATAGACTTTGTATTTCTCATGAATATTCTCAATATTCAGTCTGCAGAAAGTTTTTCTCACCAAGTGGCCATGATATTAGATCTTAAAACAGGTGATCGACAAAAATTATTGGAAGAAACCAATCTCAAAAAACGCCTAGAACGGGAAGTAATATTCGTAAATAAAGAGATGAAAGTGCTTGAACTTGAGCATAATATTTCAAATAAAACTAACAAGAAGTTTGAACGCAATATGCGTGAATCATTCCTCCGAGAAAAAATGAAAACCATTGAAGAAGAGTTGGGGAATAAGGATGATAATAAAGAAGGAGATGAATATAAAGAAAAAATCAAGAAAGCAGAAATGCCTGAAAAGGTCCAGGAAAAGGCTATAAAGGAACTGAAGCGCTTGTCTCAGATGTCTCAATATAATCCTGAGGCATCATATATTCGTTCATACATAGATTGGTTGGTAGATTTGCCATGGGCAAAGGCTTCTGAAATGAACATCGACATAAAGCTTGCAAACAAAATACTCGATGAAGATCATTTTGGTTTGAAAAAAGTAAAAGAACGTATTTTAGAATTTTTGGCAGTAATGAAACTAAAAGTTCTTGACGATGAAAAAAATACAAAAGCTTCCCACAAGTCTGGGGAAGGTCAACCAGCTATTCTTTGTTTTGTTGGACCTCCTGGAGTAGGCAAGACGTCACTTGGGCGTTCCATAGCCCGCTCATTGGGCCGTGAATTTGTAAAAGTGTCACTGGGTGGTATACGAGATGAAGCAGAGATTCGAGGTCACAGACGTACCTATGTTGGTGCACTTCCCGGCCGTATTATTCAGGCAATTAAACTGGCTGAAACCAACAATCCCGTATTTATGCTTGATGAAATAGATAAAATTGGTGGTGATTATAGAGGTGATCCATCGGCAGCATTACTAGAAGCTCTTGACCCAGAACAGAATTTTGCATTTGCCGACAATTATTTGGAGGTTCCCTTTGACCTTTCAGATGTGCTTTTCATAACAACGGCAAATATACTTGATACCATTCCCAATGCGCTTCTTGATAGACTTGAGATCATACATTTTGCCGGATATACCGAAGAAGAGAAGTACAACATTGCCAGGAATTATCTTATTCCTAAACAACAACGAGCACATTATATTCCCAAGAGTAGTCATGGCATTACCGATGGAGCGCTGAAATCTATTATTCGTAGATACACCAGAGAAGCTGGGGTTCGTGAACTTGAACGCCAGATAGCTACGGTATTTCGCAAACTTGCCAGAGAAATAGTAGAGAAAAAGAGCAAAGCAAAATCAAACCTCATTGGTGCAACAGACATCCAAACCTATTTAGGACCTTACAAATATTCCAGCCAAATGATCGAAGATAACGATACGGTGGGTATTACTACTGGGCTGGCGTGGACACAAGCGGGTGGAGATATTCTCTTTATTGAAGTTGCCATTATGCCTGGAAAAGGAAATCTAACCCTTACCGGCAACTTGGGTGATGTTATGAAAGAATCATGCCAAGCAGCACTTACTTATATTCGTGCTCGCTGGGATGTATTTAAATTACCAGAATCATTTTTCAGTACCATAGATGTTCACGTTCATGTTCCTGAAGGAGCAGTGCCCAAAGATGGACCTTCTGCTGGAGTAGCTATTGTTACTTCCATGGTTTCTGTACTTACGGGGATGGCGGTAAAAAACACGGTAGCCATGACTGGAGAGATTACCCTACGAGGTAGAGTGACTGAAATTGGTGGTTTGAAAGAAAAAGTTATTGCGGCACACCGTGCACAGATTAAAACTGTCATTGTGCCAAAAGAGAATAAGAAAGATTTAGTAGATATTCCTTCAAAAGTAAAAAAAGATCTCAAATTCATATTCGCAGAAAGAGTAGATGATGTTATTAAAGAAGCGTTAGTATTTCCAACTAATAAGAGAAAATTTGTGAGTCAGTCTCACATGTTTGCCAAAAAAGAGAATGGACAGGTAAATTGATTTATATATTTAATTCTCAACCTTGCAATACAGCTTTTTGAATGCAATAATACTATGATGGATATTCAAACTATTCAACAAAAAGCGGCTCCCATTTTTGACCAATACCACATTTCCTATGCTGGTCTTTTTGGGAGTATATCTAGACATCAAGAAACAGCAACAAGCGACATCGATATCATGGTGAAGATAGATAAGCCTATGGGTATGTTATCTTATATGCGATTAATCAATGCTCTAGAAACTGCCCTTCAAAAAAAAGTTGATATCGTGACAGATAAAGCTATAAATAAACATGTAAAGCCCTATATTTTGAAAGATATCCAAACTATTTATGAAAAATGATAATGTTTATTTAAAACAAATATTAGATGCGACTGGAAAAATTAAACAATTCGTTCATGGAATACAGCATAAAGAGTTTCTTTCTGATCAGAAAACACAAAGTGCAGTAATCATGCAACTAGCGCTTATTGGGGAACTTGCCAAAAGAATTTCAAAAAGCACTCAATCAAGTATTGATCTTCCTTGGAAAGATATTGCTGGATTTAGGAATCGTGCAATCCATGACTATTATCAAATAGATGTAGATATTGTATGGCAGACTATTATTGATGATCTCCCTATTCTTGAGAAAGTTATTAGTAAACATCTGCAATAAGAGCTGTCTCTGGATTCTTCGGTCTCCGCCAGCTGGCGGATTCCTCTGAATGACAACAAGATACCTCAACCTGCCTGCCGGCAGGCAGGTGCTCTCTGCGTCGAAGAGTATTAATGCCCCAGTAGTTTTTCTCTTAGTTTGTACACCTTATTATATATAGCGTAGTGAAAGGGCTTTATTACCAAATCGTAACTTCCAACAAATTGTTTAAAGCGTGTTCCATACCCTTCTTTAAATTTGGTAAATCCACTCCAACTGGCATCTTTGTCGTAATCTGGTGGAAGTGATCCCCACATATCAAATTCAGTAGCTCCCAACCTCTTTCCTAATGTTATAGCTTCCCACATCAGAAGATTTGATGCCATAAGCTTGCGGTGTTTGTCTGACGACCCTCCATAGGGGTAGTAGAACTTATTGTCAAAATAAAATAGTTCATAAGCCGCCAGCGGCTCGTCTCCAAGAAACGCAATGAGAATGTGCGCTATACCATCTTTCAGATTATTCCACACAATACGATGATACTCTGGTGTATGACCGCGATAATGTTGTCTTCTACATGTCTCAAAATACAAATCAGAAAAAATCTGAAATCCTTCATCAGTTGACAGCTCTTTTACTACAACATTATTTTTCTCTGCAAGACGTATATTATAACGTGTTTTAGATTTGAGCTGGGCCATAAGCTCATCTTCACTTGGAGTAAGATCAAGCACCTGTGTCCATTCGGGGAATAGAGGGTGTGCCGATTTTATGAGTCGCTTATCTAACTTAATTTCACTTGACGATGCTTCTCTATCTGGTTCAAATTTAATAAAAAGTAACTTATTTTCTATTCCATAATCGGTCAGCTTATCAATAAGATCAGGAGTAGGATTGGGAGATCGGGGAATATAACCGATCTTATAGGGAGTGTGGGGGATAGGATGGATAGTCATAGTTATGCCGTCAATTCGCTCCACCATCACATTTGTTTGTTTGCGAGCTTCTCCCCACTGCCACGATTGTAGTGGGTGATGAACATTGGTGTTGTAAGTTGCAGCGTCCATATCAAGAATTTATTGTTTGAGTAATAACATCTAATGTAGCTTGCGCCGACTGTTTCCATGAAAATTCTTTCACCCGTTTTTTCCCCGCTGCAACAAGTGAAGCATAGGTCAATTTGTTCTCATGAAGTTCGACTATCTTTGCCAAAAGATCATTACTGTCTTTGGGATCAAAATACAAACAAGCATCTCCCCCGATCTCTGGTAAGCTTGACCCGTGAGAGCATATAACCGGGCATTCATAACTCATGGCTTCCAATATGGGTATACCAAAGCCTTCATACAGTGATGGAAGTACAAAACAAAAAGCATTGCTATACAGTTGGGCTACATCTGTATCGGGTATGAAGCCGGTAAATACTACTGAATCTTCAACGTCAAACTTCTTTACTGATTCAAACAAACCATCAAACAGCCATCCATGTTTTCCCACAATGACCAAAGAATAATCTGGATTTGTTTTGTGAAATGTTGCAAATGCTTCCACCAAAGTTGGAATATTTTTACGAGGTTGCAAGGTACCAACATACATGAGGTATTTCTTTTTTGTTAATCCATATTCCTTCAACAACGTTATACTATCTTTGGGAACGAGATGTTTTTCAAATCCATTATAAACAACATGTAAATGTTCCTCATCAATATCAAAGTGTTTTTGAATATCTTTTTTAGTTGTTTTAGAAACAGCAACTATTTCTGCAGCATTATTTATAGAAGTAGCTGTCCAGTTATTAAGCTTATATAAATCTTTTTTCAAAAACTCTTCTGGATAATAGTAGTAAGATAAATCATGTATCGTCACAACAAGTGGCACCGGACAGAATCGTGGTGAATAATGAGCAGGTGAAAAGAATACGTCAATATCTTTTTTTGTATACAATCGCCACGGTAAAAAAATCTGCGACCACATATGCACACCCTTTACTACCTCATAGCTAAAATAAGGTGTTTCTTTAGGCATAGGAGCACGAGGAATATTTCTTAAAAATACCTTGAAAGAGACATCGTTTGAACTCATTTTTGCAAAGTATTCCAACATCTTTTGGGTATAGACAGAAACCCCAACCCTATGCTCTACATTAGCTTCATTGCCATCGATTCCTATAATCATGAGTGTTTTTTTAATGTGGTGATAAGAGTATTATAGTATGCGATCCAAGAGTATTGTTTTGTATGAATGTTTCCATCTGCAATCATCCTCATACGGAGCTTATGGTCATTTAGGATTGTGAGGAGTGTTTGAGCGATTTCATCTGGTTTGCTTGGATCAAATGTTTGAGCCGCACCACCGGCTATCTCAGAGAGAGAAGAAGTATTGCTGCATGCTACAGGGCATCCATGATGCATGGCTTCAATTACGGGGTAACCAAAGCCTTCATAGAGGGATGGGAGGACAAAGCAGGTAGCTTGTGCATAGAGTGCACTTAATTGACGGTCTGTAACATAACTTAGTATGTTAATGTCTTTTTGCTTTTCAATAGTTTCTCCCCAACCTTTAGGTCCCACGATAACTAAATCCAGAGGTTTTTTGTAGTTCTTTTTAATTTCTTCAAATGCCGTCATTAATGTTTCAATATTTTTCCGTGGTTCACGTTTCCCAACAGTGAGAAGGTATGGATTTTTAAGACCAAACTTATCTATTATCATGCGTTGGTCCTTAATCTTTGGAATAACTGGGATTGTTACACCTGGGTAATTTACCATGACTTGCGACTTGTTAATATCATATTCTTCCCGTAAGTCAGTGGCAGTTGTTTGGGAATCAGCAAATATCACATTCGATTCTTTGGATACCCACTTGAGACGTTTTACTTGTGTGGCTAAAATAGATGGATGCACAGTTTCGGGATACTTTTTAAATACCAAATCATGTACTATGGTGGCTTTTTTACCAGCAAGTTTTGGTTCTGACCAATCTGAGGTTATAAACCAATCAAGGTTCAGAAGAGGTTGGAAATTAGATGTGAGAATGAGAGATATAAGATGAAGGTCATTACATAAAAAAGATAAGAGTGTGGGAGGAAGAGGGCGTGTTACAAGTTTATGTCGAGAAGATGTTATTTTGTCAGCAATATCTTTATCGAGTTTGTTTCGAAAGGAAAAGAAAAAAAATGTCCATGTATTCTCTTTATCGTAATCCAATATGGCATTAACTAAGCCATGAGTGAACCGAGCAACCCCGGTACCTTTATATGCTATCTGTGATATATCGATGCCAATATTCATATTAAATAATTTCTTTGTAAACAGTCTCTAATTTTTTAGCAATATTTTTCCAACTAAATCGCTCTTTTGCCACTTTAAACGCTTGTTTTTGAATAGAAACATAGAGTGCGTGATCTTTTAATATTCTCACTGTTTGGAATACAAATTCTTCTGGCGTTCGGGCAACAAGTACGTGTTTACCGTCGGTAAGCTCCAATCCCTCTATACCAATGTCGGTAGAGATTACCGGAAGTCCAGCTGCCATGCTGGCCAGTATTTTAAGACGTGTCCCCCCAGGGCCAAATATGGGTGCCAAAAATAACGTAGAAGATTGATACATTTTTTTTACTTCCTGTTCGTCGTCAGGAGCAAGTGCTTTAATAATAATATTGTTGTGTTTGATATTTATCAGTTTCTCACTTACATTTTGACCAGCTACGACGAGTTTTAGTTTCGGTATTTTTTTTATGAGTTCGGGGAATACATGTT
>CALRFM010000009.1 GCA_943356515.1 Patescibacteria group bacterium | reverse complement strand
CTCAATTGTTATGGATACCAGGAGTGATATTGGGATTTGTTCTATTATCGATGAAGGAATTTAGACCACTCGGATTTGTATATACATTTCTTGCAAAAACAATTCCGCTCTTTGATGTTATTTTTCGATTTGGCGATACCAAATTTCACTCAATTATTGCACTTGCAGGAAGTTTGGCAGCTGCATATGTATTTGTAAGTGGCGGAGTATGGATTGGAAAAAGAATTCGATCAGAATATAAAAAGTACTTTATTCATATACTGGCACTCTTAATATTTGTATCAAGTATCTATGTATTTAGAGAATATGTTACTGGGCAACTCATTGGTTTCCAGATATATAACAAAGTGCCAAATGCCTATTATGAAATAAGTGACTATATTAATAAAGATCCTCGAAGTGGAAGAGTAGTGCATTTACCCATGGATCAAACGGGTTATTGGAAATCGTACGCTTGGGGCTATAATGGATCAGCCTTTTTACAGTTCATGTTGGAAAAACCACTTATAGATAAGACATTCGAACCGGCAAGTATAGAGAATTGGGCTTTAATAGAAGGTATCTACTCACTACAAGATAATATTCAAAGTATCGAAAAAGCTACTGATTCAGCTCAAAGAGTTCAAGTCATGTATGATCTTCTCAATAAATTTGGGGTAAGATATGTCATTCTTGATGATTCTATATCTTCTCGTATCGGAGTGCGAGGAATAGACGTGCGTGGCAGTACCAATTACTCCAATTCGCGCAAAATACTTGAGCTTATGGAAGAACAAGGCTTAGTTGAAAAGAAATTGAGCAAAGATATTGATCTTACCTCATATGATTTTGAAACGAGATATCCATATATAAAACCGATAGACATCAAAAATCCAACTCAAATAACTCTTTACGAACTTGTTGATATAGCTCCACAGATAGAATTTATCCCAGAAATAACTGAGACACAGGATTCAATTTCTTGGGAAATAATTGCCCAGAATGGTATTAGTTCGCTTGGGCATACTATACAAAGAGCATCTTCTCATGCAATGCTTTTTCCTTTTATAGGGAATCGGAATAACTATGTACAAACTGATGGGCGTCTTACCGTATCGGTTCCAACTTCCGATGCTCAAGTAGGGGATTACGCATATCGTATTATTGGTGAAGATCTGCTTCCAGAAAAAGATCATCTTATTGAGGTAGTTGCCTCTAGAAATAAAGATATTTTAACATTGCAACTCTATGGTGTTGACGTGCCTGTATATGGCACGATATCTCAAAATACCCTGATAAGCACGCAAGAATTTACCATAGACGAAGATGAATTTGAAAGTGGAGAGAAGCGTTCGTCACAGGAGCTTATATCTAATTCTAGAATTATGAAACAAAATGTAATGGGTCATTACAAAATACGCATGAATGGGAATATCATCCATATCCCTCAAGACACATCAAATACACCACGATCAATTGGGGCTGTGATGATCGATACTTCATCTATTGAATTTGAATTACTTGCACGAAATGGAAGGCAGATTGTTGAAACAGGTAGTTTCACTATGCTTTCCAGCGAGGCTTGTTATAAAGATCAACATGTGGACTTTTCAAATACCACGATTGTGCCCAATCAGCAAGAAATCACTCTTGCAACAAGGAATGGCTCTTCTTGTATGATGAGCGCCCGGATTCCATTTGATAGCGATAAAGAATCTGTGTACGGGGAACTTCACTTTTTGGCTCAAGGAGAAAGTATAGATTTAGATGGCAATTATCATTATGGGGCAAATACTATTGGCTCTAAACCATTACTTGATGCGGCAATTAAACAGTTAGAGAAGCCAAACTATTTATTCGCCTGTGTTCGAGAACGGAGTGTGGGGTATTGTCGTATGCCATCTGGAATACATCTTGGGCTAAAGCAACAGTATGTGGCACCAATAGGTGTTGATATTAGCACTATGGATGAGCCAGTAGTGTATGTTGAACTTCGCACCTCTGGCTACCAAGAAATATCTGCAAAGCTGAGTAGTATCTACGTTGACACCTATCGAATAGAAGAGAAAGATACGGTAGAAATTCCACCAATAGTATTGACACAAAAAATTACCATTCTCGCCAAAGAAAAATTAGCATTATCATTTCCGGTAGATCAATCAGATCAATCATATTATTCATCGTTTGGAAGGATGGTACCCTTACATGATATGATTCCCTCGCCAGATTATCGTACCATACGATTTATAGATGATTCACGTTTGGTAAGTTATATAGATAATGTAGCAAATGGTCTCACTACATCGTTGCCATACTCATCTGATCATATGTATCTGTGGACACTTAATTACAATCTTGCCTCAGGTCAATATCCCTTCTTTGGAATAGAAGATGAAGTTCGATTGCTTGCATACGATCAAGTCTCTATGTGGCAAGGGTACCCCGATATTAAAGGCTTCAAGATATTTCAATCACCAGAAATTTTTACGAGTGAAGAAAAAGTAACCAATACTCTCCATGCTCTGAAAACACAACAAGCATACCAATTGGTCATGCCTGAAAAGGGACTCAATGATAGGAAAGATAAGTTTTTCAAAATCGCACAATCTACTGAAAATGAAGGACTTATGGTGCTTGATAGTATGAATATTCTGAATATACCCAACTATTGGGGGAATCTTGCACTGGTTCCACAAGCAGGAGCTACGACAACATACAGTAAACCCAATGCAGTAACCTATGAGCGTATTATTCCTTCACTGGTGCGAGTTGAGCTAAAGACTGAAAAAGCCGGTCTGATGCTTTTTAAATTTAATGAAGGGTACGATATACAATGGGGCATATATCATAGCTTAAAGCAGCTTATTATGGGAACGGCAACAACCAATGCCATACGCTGCGATGGATATGCTAATTGTTTTGAGATAGATACGCAACCAGGAACCAATAGCTTCTATATCTTCTATTGGCCAGAGCGGCTTGCTACCATTGGATGGGTAGTAACACTTATTGTAGGAATTGGTGCAGGGCTTGCTTTAGGAAGAAAACGCCCATAACCGTTTACTCTTCACACTTTCTAGACTCTTTGCGCTGACGATATCTTCGTAGGCTGAAATTACTTTCTTAAGAACACGATATATGTTCCAGTTCATCTGTGGAGGTAATATAAGCCCAGAGATAAGTTGCACTATCCAATAAACTCTTATAATAAATGGTGCCGGCGCAATGTGTTTCTGTGCCCAAATATGCATACGATAGGTGCTCCATGCAAGGTTTCTAAAGAAAAATACTGAAGCTGCTTTGTCGTGCCATCGCACTTCTACCAGTGGTTCTGGTATATTTGCAAGTTTTCCTAAGCTTCCCATGCGGTACCACAAATGAGTGTCATCGGCAGGCCAGAATGATTGGTCATACCCCTTAGCTTTGAGTGCGGTATCTTTGCGATACATAACCGATGGGTCAGAAAAAGGGCTCACAATATGCCATATTTTTTTGATCTCAGCATCATCTGTAATAAACTTGAGTATTTCTTCTTTTCTGTTGTCAAAAAAGTATCGTATATGTGAGCCTACTGCCACGACATCGGTATTCTTTTTCAGAAATGCTACCTGAGTTCCCATACGGTGAGGGAGCATGCGATCGTCCTGATTGAGCCGACATATATAGGTTCCTCGTGCTTTTTTAAGCGCGAAATTAAGTACTGTTCCTAATCCTTTATTTTGAGTAAATTCATAGAAATGAAGATTTTTGTACTTTTCAGCGAGCATGCGGCATACCATATGGCTATTGTCGGTGGATCCGTCATCTACCAGTATTATTTCGAAGTTGCGATACTTGCTTTTTTGCACAGAATCTACTGCTTCGACGAGGAAGGAAGCACCGTTAAATACGGGAATTATTACTGAAACCAGTGGCGATTTATTGTTTTTTTTCATATTTTCTTCTGTGTTTAATGTCTGTCATTCTGACCCCGAGCACTCGGGGGAAGAATCCATGTATCGGTCTGGATGACAGTATTAACTACAAAAGGAAAGCTCCCCACTCAGTAAAAATACCCTGAGTGGGGAAGCTGTGTTCGAGAAGACGCGCCCTATTGGGCGAATTTGCGCTTAGAGAGCGCGCCTTCTCATGGGTTAGGGCCTGGGATCCTCCCAGGTGCGGGTCATTTTTGGGTCAGGAGAGTATGACTAACTCCCCTCCAAGCGGTGCGGTCTAATAGACCGACACTGCAAGGAAGTTGGTATCGCATCCGACCCAGGTGTCGTCACTGCGGAGGGGGACACCCTCCGCAAACGGAACCTGGATCCAGAAGCGGGCGGTGGTTCCCGGGGCCAGCAAGCTGACCTCGTGGACCAACGACACATCAGCCGGCGGATCTACTACGGTTGCGTTCTGGCAGTAGACCAGCCACGCCACATTCTGGTCAAGGACCAGAGTAGCGCTGCTGAACTGCGGTACGCCTGCGGCCGCCGCTTCCCGTTGGATGGAGGCCGCTGCGGCCTCCAAAGCCCCCTGACTGATGGGGGCATCGATCCGCAAGTAGGCAGCCGCAATTTGACTTTGACCTAGGGACAGTGCGTCCCCTCCGGTCTCGTCAAAATTGAGTCCGAGGCTGGGGGCGACTGCGCCCGCAACGGGGGTGGCCAGCGCACTGTCAAGCGCGTCGGCCGCGGCGACGATCTCGGGCATCGCTGTTGCAGCGGCCCGAACAAAGGTGCCGGCGCTCGTTGTAGAGCAACCGGCGAGAATGGCCATGATTACGCCCATGGCCAGGGCGGTGCGCAAGTTGCGCATGTTAGTCTCCTTGACTAAAAACGAAACACGTTTTCCCAGTAGGCCGACTGGTGGCGGGGTTCCTCGATAGCTCCTCGAGGTCAAGAGCAGTTTTTTTGAAGCGGACTGCCACCGCATTTTGAGGGCTGACCCTCCTTTCTCCGCCAAAGGCGGGATAAGTGCACTCTCTCGATTGGAGTGCAGAACAGAAGCTGTGTATTTGACAAACTATTGCGAAATGCTATACTATACGTACTTATTTCTAAGGAAGTAAGTTACCCAACTGCCCGTAACCAATCGGGCTTTTTTATTGGATAATCTTATCCTTCATCCATGCTAAATCATAGTAGTACGTAGATTTCAGAAGTGATTGTTTCATGTGTCCTTTAGTCGAAAGCGTATAGACGCTTTTTTGGTGGTTTCGTAAATACGTAACCACGGGGACAAAATCTCCATCACCACTGAGTATCACAATCTCATTATGTTGTATGGCTTCAGTTATGAGGTGAAGTGTAATTTCAGTATCAACATTCCCTTTCAATCCATGAGCTGCATATTCGAGCTTTCTGGTAACCAAGTGGTATCCGTGTCGTGCCAGAAAAGAAAAAAATTTCAGTTGCTTTTTCTTTGCTGGATTGTAGGCAGTAAAGTAGGAGAACTTCGTTTTAGTTGGAAATAGCGCTTGGAATTTCAATAAATCAATGTGAAACCCCAGTGTTTTCTGAGCGTAAAACAAGTTCCCTGCGTCTATAGCTACGTACGGATTGTTGGTTTTAAATTGAGGAAATGATGAGAGAAATGACATATACCAATAACTATACCATATGTATACACATACTCTGTTCTGCACTCCAAAGGGACGTTAGACGTTCCGTTTGTGGAGTGACTTTTCCTTATCCTCTTCGAGAATTAAAAGATGAGTAAATCATCCCTAACCCCCTCCGGGGATAAGTCCCTAAACCCATTTTGTTAAAGAGCGAAGATCGATTGTCAGTAAACAGCTAGTGTTTACTATTTCGATCAGCGCATTACTCATGTTACTTATATCCTATAGCTAGTATAAGAGCAAGCAACAAGCTCTGATAGAATCAGAATAAATCGAGTATTTAGAATACTCAAAATAAGTCCTATAGTATACCACTTTAAGGGGTGAAATACAATAAGAAAGAGAGGGAGGGTTATGTTCTATTTTGAAAAGTCTTTGACTGTAAGACCTGCTTGCTTTATGATGCTTTTAAGCGTTCCTATAGCAAGATCACCACTGTGAATGGGGACTACAGTAGTCTTGTGTGTTTCTGATTGGTGAAAGGTACAATGACTCCCTGTTTGTCTTTTCACGATAAATCCATGTTTTTTGAGGATTTTTTCTACTTTACGTGCTGTCAGAACAGGAGTCTTTGGCATACTTGACTATGTAGCAAAATTTTGAATCGAAGTATCAATCTCAATTTTTCTCGAAGTCACATAGACCTCCTCATGATCAGGATCAGGGATAGGTTCACCCATATCACGAACTGATTCAAGGTATATTTTGATTGCTCCCTCAGTATTTTTTGCTGCCTCATCTGGAGTTTTTCCAAAATCCGAGATTCCCAGACTAGGTACATGAGTTACAAAGAGATATTTGCCATCTGGTTGTTTTTCTTTTTCAATCAAGATATTGTAATTTAAGACTATTTTTTTCATACCCTCAATTATACATTACTTTCTAACTTCTGCACTCCACCCGTGGAGTGATTTTCAATATCATTTTTAATGGGAGAAAAAGCAAGCTAATTGAGTGGGTGGGGGAGAGGGGGAATCAGATATTATCTATGAGTTCTTGTACCGTAATATTGAGAGGTTTGAGGATACCATTTCGCAGCGTTCCTTTCTTCACTTCTTTATGATTAGGTATGACAGTAATTCTACCATCTTCATGTTTCATGACTATATGACTTCCAGTCTGTCGCATCTTTTCAAACCCCATGTTCTGAAAAGCTTTTACGAGCTTTCGAGCCGATATGACAGGGAGTTTAGGCATATACTTGAATAGGAATTACAAATTGTCTTTTAAACACTTCATCTTCCAATTGTTCTTTATTATCATATTCGAGGTACAGTTCGATAGCTTCACGAATATTTTTCATGGCATCTTCTACACTTTCGCCTTGAGAGGCGCAGCCAGGGAGACTCGGAACCCATACAGAATATCCACCCGCTTCTTCTTCCTGCAAAACAGCGACATATTCAAGAACTTTTTTATTTTGAGTTTTTTTACTTTTCATAGCATTATTATACACTACCATATTCTTAGTTGAGCTCATTTACTGAGTCAATATTCAATTACAGATGGCGGATGAGGGAGTTATTTTTTTTATGCCAATCTCTTCATGTACACACCTGCTCCAAGAGCAAGAAGATTCAAAGCTCCTATGATAAGAAGGGGAGCTCCAGCTTCTGGATTTTGTGTTATGGGTTGACCACCTTTAGTGGTTACCATAGTTACCTGTTTTTCGACACATACTTGTGCGGTATCTTCATCATAAGCATTATCTGCACTTACGACTGCTTTATTGTTCATACACATCAAGCCCTTGTCTGCAGGAAGCTCCTGTTGTGGTTTGACCTGAGCCGTTACTCGTTCAGTGCGTTCCTCACCAGCCAAAAGCTGTGGGTAAGTCCAAGTTATTGTTCGAGTGGTGCCATCGTAGTTACCAGGTCCTTCTGCAGCATCAAGCCAATCAGGAAGGATATCTTGAACTTTTACGTTTGTTAAGTTTATATTAGAGGTATTTCGTATTTTTACTTGGAATGCAATTTTTTCTCCTGGTGCATAGCGAGCGTCTGCAGGAGTAAGATTGTCTACAAATACCGGTTGACCACCTTTGGTGCCAGTTCCAACCGCGTTTGACGCGGCGACCATTTTATCCACCACAATAGAGTAAGAAGGAGCTCCGCCACCATATTGGCCATATTGGCTGGTGCCAGCAGATACATTTGTTGGTATTGCAAGGATAGTTAGTATGAGAACGATATACTTAATCATGAAGGGTATTATATTATAGGATGAACCATTTGTCAACTATAGGTTATAATAATCTTTATATGAAATTAAATTCAAAAGAGCTTCGAGATATTCCTCAATCTGAAGCAGAGCATATCAGTGCAGACATAGTGCGTAGGCCACTGTATCTGATTCTTGAGAATATATATGACACTTACAATATAGGAGGCATCTTCCGCTTGGCAGATGCCTTGGCTGTATCAAAGATTTATTTATGCGGAGAAATGGAAACGCCGCCCAATCATAAGATTCAAAAGGCCAGTGTAGGAACCTACAAGATCGTGCCGTGGGAATATAAAGAAACAGCCTTGGAAGCAATTAATGAGTTAAGAAAAGAACAAAAGGATATTCATATAATCGCCGTGGAACAGTCTAAATCATCTATTCCATACACTGAGGCAGATTACGCACTTCCGCTCTCACTCTTGGTGGGCAATGAAACGTACGGCGTATTGCCTGAAACACTCAAAGCAGTAGACCAAACCGTAGAAATACCGATGTGGGGAATAAATAAATCTCTTAATGTCATCGTAAGCGCTGCAATTGTAGGGTATCACGCAGTACAAAAATCAGCTTAATTACTGATAAAGCTTAAGCACACCATTTCCTTCATAAAGGATACCACCCTGCATACCAATAAATAACCGTAGATCTATATCAGCGCCTCCCATGTAAGCCCTTTTAGCACCATGTTTTAAAAACGAATCTTGGATCGCCTGATGAACAATAGGTGCACCTGTTTGGGGAATAAAATCCATTCCAATTCCTATTGCATGAAACTTTTGTAAGTTTTCAGGATGAAGTTGATCAAATTCCTCTAAGGCTGTATGCACTGTTCTATCAACAAAATCAGCAATCACTTCAGGAGTAAAACCCTCATCAGGTTCAATAAAAGGGTCTCTCTTTTTCATTAACCTAATAAGTCTGTCGACCGTTAATTCAACGGTAATAGGATCACAGTGGGCCATACCAAATACCAGTATGTGAGTCAACAATAGCAAGCGCAAGGCATGTACTTGCCAGCCCTGATGCAAAACTTTGCCCAGTTTTCTCAAACCAATCTTGAGTCCGGTGTCCGGAAGTATCTGTCGTGAGCGACTCGTAATTACCTTGAGCGGCTGTTGCGGCAATAATGCGTTTTTCCCTTGCAAGGACTTTGACTCTTTTTGCTTGAATACTCTCAATGAGACGTTGTCTGAACAGATCCTCAGATAGCCTACCTGATCGATACAAGTCCATTAGTATTGCTTCAGCTGTTATTGTATGTACCGTTTGTTCTGGTGCCATAAGTGAAAATTATTGGAGTAAGTATATAATAGGAGAGTTCTGAAGTCAAACAATGAGCCCAGAGTGGGAATCGAACCCACGACCTTCTTCTTACCAAGAAGATGCTCTACCACTGAGCCACCTGGGCGGTGAACCATATTTTAGCACAAAAGAAATAAGGGTGGTGCGCTTTGATGCTATACTAATACTATGCCTCGAGAGAAAAAATCAGCCACCGCGTCATCGAGTCTGACTCGATCAAACGCGGCTAACGCTCCTCAACCAACATTTGGATTGTATTTCAAATTGATATTTCTTATGGCGCTTGTGTTGTTTGGCGCAATTATTCTAAACACCGCAATAGCTAAAAAGAATTTGGAAAGCACTAAAGTAAACAGTAAATCATTAGAATCTATAAAAGAATTCACCTCACCAGAGAAGTGGCGCGAAAGTATAGAAAACGAGTTTCGTACCAATGTGGGCTACAAGAGGGTAGTAACAGATATCAACAAGACCACTAATAAAGTATTGGGTGAAGCAACGGGCGTTAAAGACTATGCAGTAGAAGAAACCAAGAAATCAGCTACCGATTTTATATACGATCAGACTGTTGTAACAATGATAGAATCACTTCTAGATCGTATGCCCGAGCGTCAGCAAGAAAACTTCAAAGAAGAATTTTGCAAACCCTGACCATTTCTGTAATTCTTCTTGTTAATATGACATCCGTCTGGTAATCTATTACGTACTATGGATATCAAATATTTAGGTCATTCTTCTTTTCTCTTTCGTTCTAAAGACGCAAATGTAGTAACCGATCCGTTTGATCCAAGCTATACTGGGCTCAAATTCCCCCCTATTGAAGCAGATATGGTAACTATTTCTCACGATCATAAGGATCATAATTATATTGCAGGCATAAAAGGAGAACCTCTTGTGCTTACGTGGCCAGGAGAATATGAAAAGAATGAAGTACGTGTTACTGGATTTTCTAGTTTTCACGATGGCACAGAAGGATCAGAACGAGGCCCAAATGTGATGTATAAATTTGAAATTGAAGGAATAACTATATTGCATTGTGGAGATTTGGGCCATCCGTTATCAGAAAATACCATCAATGCAATCGGCGAAGTAGACATTCTTTGCGTTCCTGTAGGCGGCATATACAGCATAACCGCAGCTGCCGCCATGAAGGTAGTAAACGAAATAGAGCCAATCATCATCATCCCCATGCATTATCAGCAAGCGGGACTTGACCAATCAATATTTGCTCAACTTCAATCTGTAGACGCATTTGTGAAAGAAATAAGCACAGAAGGAGTTCAGCCAGTAGACAAGCTAACGATTAAGAAGGAATCTCTTTCCCTCGATGAACAAAGAGTAGTAGTGATGAGCATATGAGTGAATCTAATTCTTCCCTGTATAAAACGCCTCCGCATGATCTCGAAGCAGAAAAATCGGTATTGGGTGCTATTCTTATCGATTCTACCGCCATATCTCTGGTTGCAGAATTTTTAAAATCCAAATTCTTTTATGTTCGAGCTCACCAGCTCATCTTTGATAGTATGCTCGAACTATTTGAGCAGCAACAACCGATAGATATCGTAACGCTCAAAAATGAACTTACTGAAAAGGGAACTGCTGGAACGGTAGGAGGAGCCAAATACCTTACTGAGCTCATCAATGCGGTACCTACTTCAGCCTACATAGAAAAATACGGTCAGATTGTTAAAGCTCTGTACACCAAGCGTCAACTCATTGACCTAGCTTCACGCTCAGTTGAGCGCGCATTTGGCGCAGAAGGAGATGTGCGTGAGCTCATAGACACTATTGAGTCAGATATTTTCGCGCTTGCCCAGGAACATCAACATCGGGATTTTATTGAGCTCAAAGAAGTACTTGGCGAAACGTTTGAACAACTGGAAGAATTCATGAAAAGTGGCAAAAAAAATAGAGGAATTCCTACGGGATTTTCTTCACTTGATGCAAAATTATCAGGTTTGCAGGATTCAAATCTTATTGTCTTGGCAGCACGTCCTGGTGTAGGAAAGACCACATTTGCCTTGAATATTGCTCTGAATGTTGCTATGAACGAGAAGCAACCCGTGGGGTTTTTCTCGCTTGAAATGAGCAAGGAAGAGCTTGTTGACCGGCTCCTTGTCGGGCAAGCAGATATAGATGCCTGGCGGCTGAAAACCGGCAAATTGTCTAATGATGATACGAAAAAGATAGTAGATGCCATGGGAGAGCTTGCTGAAGCTCCTATTTATATTGATGATACCCCAGGATTATCTATTTTGGAAATGCGCACCAAGGCGCGTAAGCTCAAATCTGAACGGGGATTGGGACTCCTGGTGGTCGATTACCTACAACTTGCAGTTGGAGGTAAGAAGTTTGAATCTCGCGTAAACGAAGTATCGTACATCTCTCAAGGGCTCAAAAACTTAGCGCGTGAGCTTAAGATTCCCGTACTTGCCTTGTCTCAGCTCAATCGGTCGGTCGAAGCTCGTGGGAGCAAAAAGCCACAACTTGCCGATTTGCGTGAATCGGGAGCAATAGAACAAGACGCTGACGTCGTTATGTTTATTTATGCAGAAGACGAGAGTGAAGATTTACTCGATGCCAGCAAGCGTATGGTAAAAATATTTATTGCAAAACACCGAAACGGGCCAACGGGCGAGATTGATCTGATGTTCAGAGGAGATAGAGTCAAATTCTACAGCGTAGATAAGATGCAAGTATAGTTTAAAATCTACTTGTCATCCTCGCGGATGCGGGGATCCAATCTTTGTCATTGACATTTGACCTATCGCATTACACATTTGTTATTGTTGGTGCATACGGATCAATAGCTGGTTTTACTGGCGCAGGCCTGCCTGCCGGCGAGGCAGGTACTGCTGGGGTATTTACTTGACTTTGCAAGTTTTCCAGCACTGAGTTTAGTGCATCTGCAGGAGGCGTACCAGTCACGGGTGGAGCACTTACCACTGTCGGGGCAGATATTGGCATATTTGGCACGGTGGATGGCATTGGACTATCTGAAAGGGAAATAGGCATGGTTTGAGTATCTACTGCTGGAGTTGTTGACATGTCAGATAAACTTATTGGGCTTATGTCCATGGGTGCTGGCTCTGGGGCGCTAGCCGCGTTTGATCGAGTCAGATTCGATGACGCGGTATCTGGCATAGTCACTTCTCTTGGCGGCATAGAAGGCATAGGTGACATTATGTCTTGTGCTGGGGTTATAGATGGTGTTGTGAGAATACCCAATTCTTTATCAAATTCCTCTTGAGTAAAGCCTTTCAATACATTGCTAGTTCCGTCATCTTTTTCAATCTTCGTTACGGGAGTTCCGGCAAAATTCTCTGAAATACCAAGCATTTCTGTCAGAAAGTCTCTATTTTGCTCTACATTTTTCTCTTCAAAAGCGATATTATTGGTTTTTAAATAATCCTTTTCAGCTTGAGAGAATTTACAATCGTTAATAGTATAGATAGTTACTTTCATAAGTTGGAAATAATATAATTAGTATAACTGTACTGATTATGGAGAATAAAAAAGTGTTTGTCAAGAAGAGTTATTTCTTAGCTAGTCAGAAGACTTTTCCAGTCTTTTACAAATTTGCCTACACCTTCGTCAAGCAGTGATCCTTCAACGTGTTCTACAGGGTAGCTCATATAATCATCATGATAGGGGAGATCTTGGTACACTAAGTTTTTAAGACCCTTTATTTCTGATCGGTAGGTAGTATCAGGCATCCATTGCTCGTTATCGACCCATTCTTGAATGATAGAAAGGGGAACAGTAAGTATGTCTGCTCCCAACACAATAGCAGAATAGAAATGATCCATGGTTCGTATGGAAGCAGCAAGAACCTCCACGTGGACTCTGCGTTCATTTCGAATCTTGTTGAAGTTTTTATACATCTTAATGATATTTTTTATGAGATCTATGCCTTTGTAGCCTCTGTCATCCCATCTGCCCATAAATGGAGAAATAAATGCTGGTTTTATGGTAGGCATGGTTGCGGTATATACTGCAGCAGCCTGTACTTGATCAAACACCAGAGTCATATTTACGCTTCCGCCTTCAGTAACAAATTTGTGTGCCGCTTTTATTCCTTCTGGAATGGTAGGGAATTTAATATAGATATTTCGGCCCCAGGTTTTCATGTCGTATGCCTGTTCCAACATGTCTTCTGCAGTGGTTGTCCAGTCGGCATAGGTTTCTACTGAAAGAGGTCCAGCAACGGTTTTTTGCAGTTCACCGATAAGTTCTTTGTATTTGTTCAGAAGTTCAACCTCCGTAAGCTTCTTCCCCGTAGCAAGATACGCTTGAATTTCTGGATTTTTGGCAACCAAACTAGGGTTGGTGGTTTGTCCATCTAAAAATCCCAATATGCTTTTCGCCTTATGAGTTTCTGCAGGGTCTCCAGAATCTAAAAATATTCGTGGTCGTTTGATTGTCATGAAACAATTATACAGTTCAAAATTCAAAGTGCAAAGTTTTTTTATAGGGGCTACCCCGAAATGTCTATAGTAATCGGGGTAGCCCCTTTTACTATGAGATATTTGGTATAATTACCGTATGAAATGGGTTGTTATTGCAATAGTATTCCTCCTCATTGCCGCTTTTGAGAATGGTGAAATAAATCAACCAAACACGAATCAGAAGGAAGAACGTACTGATCAATTATCTGAATCAGTTACTACCATCTCCTCGAGCATATTTATTCCTTACTGGAATATTCCAAGCTCATCTGATGATTTGTCAGAATACGACAGGCTCATATACTTTGGCGTGGCGCCGGACTCATCTGGCATTATGATTGCCGATGCAGGATTTAAGAATATAGAGCCATTTATTACCAACACATCGAGCCGTCAGCAAAGATTGTTGACCATTCGTATGCTCGACGACGATGTGAGCCTCGATATATTAGAAGATGTTAGTCGTCAGACGTCAGTCATTGGCCAATCAGTTGAGCTTGCAAACGAGTATGGCTTTGATGGCATTGTACTTGATTTAGAACTTGGCGTTATTCCCTTTGAAGATTCGAAAGATAAGATCACTTTATTTGTAGAGCGTTTTGCAGATGAGGTTCAACATGAAGATCTTACTCTCAGTATGACCATATATGGCGACGTATTTTATAGAGCGCGGCCCTATGATGTGGCCGCGCTGGCTAATCATTTAGATCATATATACATCATGGCGTATGACTTCCATAAAAGTAGGGGAGAGCCAGGTCCAAATTTCCCCTTCGTTCAATTCAAAGAAATGATTACCGATTTTACCACCATCATGTCACCAGAAGATATCACTGTGGTCTTTGGTATGTATGGCTACGATTGGACATTAGGCAAGCAGGGTTTACCTCTCAAGCCGGCTGTTGCAGTGCCACTCAATGAGATTGATGAAGATGGTGCAATAGTCGATCCAATATCTGCAGAAAAACATATCTTATTCACCGATAATGAAGGATTTGATCATGAGTTATGGTATGAAGATAAAGAATCCGTTGAGGTCAAAATTGACTATCTCATGGAGCAGGGAATCGGATCAGTTGGATATTGGGTGTGGGGGTATTTTGATTAAACGTATAAAGCCTTCAGGAAATTCCATATGAATTCAGTGTACCAGTTTTGCAACTACAGCAACCGCAAAATAAAATGACGAGTATTATCATATGTCATGCTGAACTTGTTTCAGCATCTTGACAGTAAGATCCCGAAATAAATTCGGGATGACAAATATGACATTCTGTTTTGTGGGGGGGGGCTATACTCAGTCAATCACTGAGGTTGAATTATTTTTAATCCCATCTTGGGTCTAATTCTCCGACGCTCTGCGTCGAGTCTGTCATGCAGACCCCGAATACTCGGGGGAAGCATCCAGTACTAAAAAAACTCCTGGATTCTTCGCTACGCCACGTCAGACGTGGCTACGCTCTGAATGACAATATTATAAGAAGTCATTTCTATTTATTGGTTTTGCTTTCTTGGGATCGTAATTATCTGTATCATGTTCACTTTCTTCTAACCCTATGATATAGGCTGCCTGTCTGCGCAATAGCTCTAGAAAATCGTCTGGAGAATCTGCTACATACAATCGAAGCGCTTCAAGTCTTTTTCTCCTTCACCACAAGGTTGGTTATTATTGACATAAGACAATGATTGTACTATCATAGACAATGATTGACACATTTATTATTATATGAAACAGCAAATACGCATCTCAATGACAGATGAAGTGCAAAAAGCGCTCAATTATCTTCAGCAAAAAAAATACCCTATTCTCAGCTATCCCGAAATTATTCGCGTCGTGCTATCAAAAGAAATTGCCTCAACTAAAAACAACACTAAGAAGGAATTAGATAAAGAACCTACATCTGATGAATTGATGGCACTTGCGCAAGATGCTTTTTACGTGAATGATAAAGACGAGGTGGAATATCATATGAGTGATGCAAAAAAACCTTTTACTTACTGATTATGTTTTACAAAATAATCCTTATTGATTTTACTTTTGCTGAATCTAACAATACAAAACTCCGCCCAGCTCTTACTTTAACAAAACCAAGTAAGAAATACGGTGATTTAATCGTAGCAGCCATTACCTCAAATATGTTACGGAAACCTCAACTAGGAGATATCAAGATTGAGAAAAATGAAAAAGACTTTGTTCAGACAGGGTTAAAAACTTCTTCAATTATTCGACTTAATAAGCTTGTTACCATACATGTCAGTAGAGTCAAAAATGAACTGGGTATACTTCCTAAAAAATATCATTCAGATGTACATAATGGAATAAAAGAAGTATTCTCACTTAACTAATTTCTCTTTCACCCCATTCTTTTTCTTCTTTCCACCCATATTGAACCCATATTTTTCAAATACTTTCATATCTTTCAGTTTCCACATAAAAAGGGCAGCTTTATTGCGAGCATTGGCGTCTACTACAAATCGAAGTGCTTGTTCCAGTACCGGGCGGGGCAGGTCTCGACTCATTTTTATATATAAGCTTTTGCGGCGAGCATCATCTAACTTCTCACCCAAATATACGCCAAAAGCTTGAAACTCACGTGATATATATTTGTCTTCCATAGGGTCGAAGGTGGTAAGGACGTCGGAGATGGATTTCATAAGTCTATTATACTGCTTCAGTTGGTGGCTGACGGGGAAGAATTGGAGGATCTGGGTCTAATTTTTTCAATAGTTCAGTTGTGTGGG
>CALRFM010000008.1 GCA_943356515.1 Patescibacteria group bacterium | reverse complement strand
TAGCTACGATATCTTTGAATAATCCTTGCACGACGGAATGGTTACGTTCTCTTCCTTTTGCAACCTGTACTTTGTCTGCGTCAATAGCCAGAACAGTTCCACCTTGATTTATGATTTCTTGGGTATGTCCACCTTCGCCGTAGGTAGCATCTATGTAGGTATTTCCTGGTTTTATGTTCAGAGCTTTTATTGCTTCATGTAAAAATACTGTTGTGTGCATATTATTTGGCTATTTCTTTCATATAACTATCCCAGCGTGTTTTATCCCATATCTCAAAGTGGTCTCCAACTCCTGTTATGACAACTTTCTTTGAACGAATTGCAAAGGTGCGTAAATTTTTTGGTAATACGATGCGACCCTGATCATCAAGTTCAACATGAACTGTTGATGAAAAAAGAATGCGTCTTTTGTCTATTTGTTCTCTATCAAGCAGTGATACATCTAATAATGTTTCTGCTCGCTTTTCCCAATCTTGCTTGCTATAACCAGCTAAACATTCACCAAATCCTTTGGTGACTACTACAGTAGTCGCCGCCAATGTATCGCGAATCTTCTTGGGAAGGGCTACTCTTCCACTCGATGTAATCGATACTTCATATTCACCGTAAAACACCATATACAGCCATTATTCTCCAATTCAATACAAAAGTCAAGAGGAGCGTGAGGTATAATAAAATTACTCATGAACCACCTATTAAAAAAAACGAAAGAGTTTGTGTTTGCACAGCAAACCAGCATCTTTTCATCTACGCTTATATTAGCTGGCATGATGATCTTATCGCGTTTAGCTGGCTTTATGCGCTACCGCATTCTGGCAACCTACTTTACCAAAGAAGAATTAGATGTATTTTTTGCGGCGTTTCGAATACCAGACCTTATGTTTGAGATTCTGATAATAGGGGCTATAAGTACCGCATTTATACCTTTTTTCATCGAATATCAGCGCCGTAAAGAAAAACAAGGGGAGATCATTTCTTCCATCATAAATGCGGTCACGTTGGTACTGGGGATTTTTATGATCGTCTTTGTTGTTTTTCTTCCTCACCTTGCCCCCCTTATTGCACCTGGCTTTAATGCCGCTCAAACCGCAAAACTCATACTCTATTCTCGAATTCTGGTTTTAGGACAATTGCCTTTTTTGGTTTTGGGGAATTTTCTCACGGGCATAAGTCAGGCAAAAAAAGCGTTTCTTATACCGGCACTTGCACCGATTGTATACAACATCTCAATTATAGTATTTACCATTCTTTTTAAAGAGAATCTTTACATGCTTGCTCCCATAGTTGGGGTTGTTGTTGGAGCGTTCCTTTTTTTGATCATTCAATTACCTATATTGAAGATTGCCCAGTTCAAATATGAATTGGTTCTCACTCAGTCAAAAGAAGTGTATCGGTTTTTCCGTTCTGCAATACCTCGTATCCTTACCATAGCGGTATCTCAGATTGACACCACGATAGATCTTACGCTCTGCACACTTCTTGGTCCTGGGTCATATACGGTATTTTACTTGGCGCAGCGCTTACAACTTCTTCCCGTTTCAGTGATAGGAATGTCGTTTGGACAGGCATCACTTCCCTATCTTGCCGACTTATATCAAAGCAAAAAGAACGAAGAACTAAAAAAAATAATTATTGATTCAATGCTTAGTATTTTCTTCTTTACCGTTCCTGCTGCAGCGTTTTTTATAATAACGCGCACGCCCACGGTTCGTATCTTTTTTGGCGGAGAGAAATTTGATTGGGAAGCAACTGTTTTGACCGCTACCACACTGACCTATTTTTCTTTATCACTTCCCTTGCATGCAGTATATTACTTTTTGGCACGATGTTTTTATGCTATATTCGATACAAAAACACCATTTTATATAAGCGCGGTAACCATATTTTTTAGCGCGATCCTGAGTATTTTCTTTACGTTAATGCTTCATCTGCCGGTGTGGTCTTTAGCCCTCTCTTTTTCTATAACTATGAGCCTGCGAAGCATCATGCTGTTTGTATTTTTGCAAAAAAAGATTCCTGGACTTGCTATAGGAGAGCTTATATCGGGATCTATTAAAATACTTCTTGCAGCCTTTAACAGTGCTATTCCCACCTATTTTCTCATGAGACTTCTAGACGGGCTCATAATCGACACATCACGCACTCTTAACGTATTTATACTCCTTATTGTAGGCTTCATAGTCTATTCTTCACTCTACCTTTTTTTGAGCTGGTTATTTGGCATAAAAGAAGTGTATATTATTACCCAGATGGCCATGAAGGTAAAAACGTATAGCAAAAAAACAACGGAACTATATAAGGGAGTTGAAGGAATTGAAGGGTAACCATATGTCACGACAATCAGACAGACTTGATGCTATAGATGCCATCAAAAAGAAATTACGAGGAAATGATTTGGCCTATCATGAGGTATATAGCATAATGGATGAAATTGCCCATGACCGGTTGGGTGACGTTCTGACAACCTATTTTGCCGCCACGAGTTTTACCGAAGGTTTTTCTTCAAAAGAGCTCTACTACCTTACAAAGGCAATGGTTGAAACCGGGACGACACTCGACTTCCCTGGCATTGTGGCAGACAAACATTCTATTGGTGGTGTAGCGGGAACGCGAACAACACTCATCGTGGTTCCGATAGTAGTAGCCGCCGGGTTTACCATGCCCAAAACGTCATCTCGCGCCATTACTACTCCTGCGGGAACGGCAGATGTTATGGAACTATTTTCTCATGTAACCTTTACCCCTGAGCAGGTAAAAAACATCGTACACAAGGTGGGAGGATGTATATTGTGGGGCGGCCATCTGGGCATTGCTCCAGCAGATGATGTGATCATACGGGTTGAAGAACCACTTTCTTTTGAATCATTTGATAAAATTATCGTTTCAATAATGTCTAAAAAAATAGCTATGTCTATAAACCATCTGATAATAGATGTGCCCATGGGACGCACGATGAAAGTTACATATGAAAAAGATGCAACGCTTATTAAAAACAAGTTTGAGCAAATTGCAGATCATTTTGGCATACATATAAATGTAGATATTAATCATACTCGTCAACCGGCGGGTAATGGTATCGGCGCTACGCTTGAAGCCATAGACGTACTGAAAGTTCTTGAACAAGATAAGACGCGACCTATGGAGCTTGAGAAGCGATCTTTGCACCTTGCATCACAACTTTTAGATATGTGCTATAAAACGAAACGGATAGAAAAAGACGGCATGACTGAAGCTAAAAAGATTCTTTCTTCTGGCAAGGCGCGAGAAATATTTCTAGAGATAGTAAAAGCCCAACACGGCGACCCCACAGTGGAATCTACTGACTTTACGCCACCTAAACACACGGAGCGAATTCTGTCAAAGACGTCTGGTACCATAAAAACCATTAATAACTTTAATATAAATGCTATAGCTAAAATACTCGGCGCACCAGATAATAAACAGGCTGGCATAGCCATTATGAAACATATTGGCGATACGGTTACCAAGCGTGAAGTATTGTTGGAATTACAAACAACATCTGCATTTCATTTGCAAGAAGCTGCAGATACGTTACCATCATTTCCCATTTATACCATAGAATAATATGAATAAACTAACTGTTCTGACAATCATACTGGTAATAATCGGCTTATTTGGTTACATGCTTTTCCGGGAAGGAACTTTACCCGTTAATAAGCAAAATGAAGAAGCGATTATATTTACCATAATTCCTGGCGAACCTCTTGATTCTGTCATAAATAATCTGTCAAAAAATGATTTGATACGAAACAGATTGGCATTTTATATGTTGGTAAAACAACGCGGACTAGAACGGAAGATCCAAGCAGGGCAATTCCGATTGTCTCAATCGATGAGCGCCTATGAGATAACAAATTCATTTATGAGAGGGAGTATTGATACGTGGCTCACGGTACCAGAAGGACTACGAAAAGAAGAGATAGCTGAAATAGTATATGACACGTTTGGTATTGATGAGGATGAATTTAATGCGCTTGCGCGTGAAGGATATATGTTTCCCGACACGTACCTCATTTCCGCCAATCCCACTGCGGAGCAAATCGTAGACATTATGACGGAAACATTTGAAGAAAAGTATACCCCTGAAATGAGAGCTCAAGCTGCAGCAAAGGGATATTCCGACGATGAGGTGATCATTCTTGCATCAATTATCGAAAGGGAGGCGAAGTATGATATTGATAGAGTAGAGATAGCAAGTGTTATTGTACGAAGATATGAAGAAGATTACCCTCTGCAGATAGATGCAACGGTGCAATATGCACTGGGGTATCAACCTCGCGAGCAGCGTTGGTGGAAGAGTGTGACCACGTTTGATGATCTTGAATACGATTCTCCGTACAATACCTACTTATACTCTGGCATTCCACCCGCTCCCATCAGTAACCCCGGAGTGGCATCTATTCAAGCCGTGCTTGATGCCGATCCAAATACCAAGTATAAATTCTATTTATCAGATGATGCAGGTAACACCTATTTTGCTGAAACTTACGAAGACCATCAGAGGAATATTGAGAGATATTTAAATTGAGATACTAACATGATCTAATGCTTACAAAACTTTAATAAAGTTACTATGATAAATTGGGTTATTTTCGCTCTGCTTGCCCCAGTAATATATACCGGGGTAAATTTTGTTGATAAATATATCGTTGAAAAGGAAGTGAAGGATTACAGGGGTATGCCTATCTATGGAACAATAATGGGTTTTATCATGGGCACTATCTTCTGGATACTAACTGGATTTCCAACTCTCAACTTATTTGATACATCCATTCTTCTCCTTACTGGTGCGATAACTATTTGGGCTGCTGCTTTATATTTTAAGGCGATCTCAATGGAAGACACCAGTAAAATTATTCTTTTATTTCAAATGACTCCTATCTTGGTACTTATTATGTCCTATATATTTCTTGATGAAAGAATTAGTATTCAACAATTATCGGGATTTATTCTAATATTAGGGGCTGTCGTAGGCGTATCAGATAATATTAAAAGAGGCGCATTTCAGTTATCAAAAGCTTTTTGGCTAGTACTAGTTGTTGATTTCATGTGGGCTATATCTGCGATATTGATAAAATTTTCAATAAACGAAAATTCTTTTAGTCAAGTGCTTAGTTATGAAAGCTGGGGATTGGGATTGGGTGGATTGTTATTGTATATATTTTTCCCTGGTATAAGAAATAGTTTTAACTACAGTATAAAAACTGTTCGTAAATCAGCGTTAGTAATAATGTTTGGAAATGAAGGATTGTTTGTTTTTGGCAAATCTTTGCAATTTTTTGCCTACTCACTAGGAAATGCTGCGTTGGTAAGCATTATTGGGAGTACTCAAGTTTTTATAGGAATCATTGTTGGAATAGTGCTAACAATATTTGTACCGCAAATCATAAAGGAGAATATAACAAAAAAAGTACTCATTAAAAAACTCATTCTTGCAGGTGTCATGTTCATTGGACTGGTTTTAATTGGAAGTTGAATAAGAATGATATCGTAACATTCTTTAATCAAAGTGTGCGGCGCCTTTCTACATAGTTTCTTCCTCCACAAATCTCTCTTTCACTACATCACGTGGTTTGGATCCTTGTGGTGGGCCTACGTACCCATCTTCATGAAGTTCGTCAAGTATACGTGCGGCACGAGCATACCCAACACGGAGCTTTCTTTGCAGCAGTGAAGCTGAAGCTTTATCTGTTTGGCTAATAAGCTGTACAGCAGCTTGAAAATGCTCGTCTCTTTCATTACTTACTCCTGGAATGCCGCCCATCATGCCGCCCATTTTAGGGGTCTGAATATCGGTAATTTCATCGGTATATTGAACCACCGGAACTTGCGCTTTGAGGAATTTCACCACATCGCCCACTTCTTTTTCTGTAAGGTATGGTCCTTGAATACGTCGTGGCTTTGCCTGATCTGGGGGAAGGTAGAACATGTCTCCCCTTCCAAGAAGTTTCTCTGCACCAGGCATATCTATAATGACTCGTGAGTCAATCATTGACGACACATTAAATGCAAGGCGACTCGGAATATTGGCTTTCATAAGGCCAGTAATGACGTCTACTGACGGCCGCTGGGTGGTGAGAATGAGGTGTATTCCTACGGCACGAGCTTTCTGTGCAATACGGGTGATAAGATTTTCTACATCATTTGCTGCATAGATCATCAAGTCTGCAAGCTCATCTATAACAAATATAATGTACGGTTTATGCGGTAGGCCTTCCAGTTTATTATAACTCTCCAAGTTTCGTACTCCTGCTTGAGCAAGCTCTTTATATCGGGCCTCCATCTCTCCCACTGCCCAGCGCAGAGCAGATACTACCTTTGATGGATCGGTGATAACATCGGTCAACAGATGTGGGCCGCCGTTGTATTGCACCATTTCAACCTGTTTTGGATCTACCAAAATCATCCGAACCTCATCTGGACGAGTGCGCATCATGAGGGTGGTAATCCATGCATTTAACATGACAGATTTACCCGAACCTGTAGTTCCTGCAATAAGTACGTGAGGCATATCAGCTATCGATGCAGTCATAGACTCACCTGCCACATCAAGTCCTAACGGCACCAATAATGGATCGTTATCTTTTTTAGATAATGGACCGCTACTAATAAGTTGTCGCAGCGTAACGAGTTGTGGTTTTTTGTTTGGAATTTCTATGCCAACCAGTGACCGACCGGGAATGGGCGCCTCTAAGCGCACTTGACCAGTGGGCGCCGCCAGTGCCAACGCTAAGTCGTTGCCGAGCGCAGTGATTTTAGACAACTTTGTACCCATGGTTATTTCTATTGCATATTGGGTTACCGTTGGACCAAAATTTACCTCCGCTACACGCGTACGTATACCAAAACTCTCTAGTGTTTTTTCAATAATATTTGCATTTCCCTTCACGTCTCCTCTATCTGCTTCCGTTTGCTTTACCTCAGCAAGAAGCGTATTGGGAGGGTAAACCCATGTAGATGAATCGCTTTGCATGACGGGTTTAATAGAAAGCTCAGCGTCTCTTTTGGCAATAGCTTGCGCTGGTGTTGCTACTTGAGGTTTATTGAGCACTACTTTATCTCGTATAAATCCATCTGACAGTCCAGCTTCAAGTTGTTGCTCTACACCATTTGGTTTCTTTTTAAGATCTACAGATTTCACAATTTTACTAAAGGGCTTGACTATATTCATAAAACCAAGAAATACCACATCCATTGAAGTATCCAGAAATAGAACCAATCCAATGATAAACGATATGACCATAATTGCTATTGAACCAAGCGGGGTAAAATCAAGTGAGAGGTTATCGTATATAGACCCACCCACAAGCCCCGATCGAAACAGTCCTAAGAGTGCAATAAATAATATAAATGATCCTGCCGTTACATTGAACCTTATAAACGTAAGTTTTTTACTATTGAAAAAGTGCCCTGCAATCATGATGATGATAAACGGAAGAAATATAGCAAGTCCTCCAAAGAGTTGCAGAATCTGCAGGTTTACTTGTTTCAGAACTTGTGCATCTCCTGAAGTTGAGAATAACTGGGTAAAAGATGCCAGCACAATAAGCCCAATCATAATAAGAAAAAATCCAATGATATTGAGAAAGGTGCTATTGGTTACTTTAAAGCTCAAAAAACCTCGTTTACGTCTTCGACCCATATCTGCTCATATTAACACGGTTTGAGTAGGAAGTAAATGAAATCTTATTAACCAGGTTCAATTGAAAATCCGAACAATTGCTGTCAAACTCAAAAAGATTTCCAGCTCAAACCCGTTCCTTTTATATCCATTATTTCTTTAAAATGACTATCAGAAGAAATAAGTTGCGCATTGTTCTCAATACTTTGAGCGGCAATCCAAACATCATTTGTTGGGATTGGTCTACCCTTTTTTGCCAATGCAGCTACCAAACTACCATATATCTGAGCTGTCTGATAGGTCGTTCCAACATATATAATCCCTTTTTCCTTTTGAAAGTTCTGCAAGATACGTACATTTTGTACCGACCTACTTCCTCTTATAAATCCTGCATATAGTTCACCCAGAACTATAGATGACATACAGATACTATTGGCTTTGAGAACGAATCGGGAAACAGTTTTGTTACCTGAAATGAAGGCGCTATAGGAGTTTGTATCAAGTAAAATTATGTTTGATGCCATACTTCATCATCAATACTTTCGAACATCTCGCTTATTTCGTGGTTGAATTTGTCGGTTTCCTTTTTCGTCCACAGACCTTCGTATTTTTTAAGTCCCAATGAGACAGGTTTGCGCTGCGTATTAAATCTTTTTTCCCTTTCAAGAAAAATATTATAGTCTATTATGACACTATTTGGCTTATTATTCGATAAAATGATTATTGGTTCCTTAGTCTTTTTTAACCTACTCATCACCTGTTTATAGTTTCTTTGTAAATCAGTTGCAGTGGTTGTTTGTGGCATGTGATAATTCATAGTAAATTCATACTAACATACGTATAATTATCTGTCAAATAGTTGTTGGTTCTGTAAGAGTTCACAAGTCTTGACACAAAAAAAGAGACGGGAATTACCCCGTCTCTTTAGTAGTTATCGTTTCGAGTGTTAGAACCTCCGTCGGTCATCTCTTCGTGGTCCGCGATTGTCATCTCTTCGAGGTCGACTGTTTCGGTCGCCGCGTCGTTCTTCACGAGGTGGACCATCAGGTATATTCACAGGTGTTCCATCTGGTAACGTAAGCAACTTTAAGTTGATGCGTCCTTGACTATCAATTTCTTGTACCTTAACACGTACTTTGTCGCCTTCTTTTACTATTTCAGATGGGTTTTTGACAAACTCAGAACTCATTTTGGAAACGTGTACTAACCCGTCCTTTCCAGGAACAAGTTCTACAAATGCTCCAAAGTCCATAAGTCGTTTTACTTCTCCATCAAATTCTTCTCCAACTTCTATTTGGCGAACTAAGTTATGAATCGTGTTCATGGCTTCATCCACTTTTGCTTTATCTACACCAGATACCGTGACCGTTCCATCATCATCTACATTGACTTCAGTTCCGGTAGCTTCTATGATTGCTCGAATGGTTTTACCACCAGGGCCAATGACCGTACCAATAAGCTCTTTGTCGACTTTTATGGTTTCAATCTTTGGAGCGTATTGTGATAATTCTTTTCGAGGTTCTGCTATTGTTTTGTTCATGACTTCGATGATCTTCAACCGTGCCTGTTTGGCTCGCTCTAGAATCTCTTCGATTATAACATCAGTGAGTCCAGTGTTTTTGACATCTAACTGTATGGCGGTAACTCCTTCTGTTGTTCCGGTTACTTTGAAATCCATTTCTCCAGAAAAGTCTTCTATGCCCATGATGTCAGTGAGAATCACATAGTCGTCATCGCTTCGAGACATAAGTCCCATGGCAATTCCTGCGACTGGTCGCTTTATGGGTACTCCTGCATCCATAAGTGCCAGAGATGATCCACAGGTAGATGCCATTGAAGTAGAGCCATTTGAGGTCATTACTTCAGACACAACGTGCAATACATAGGGAAACTCTGCGGCAGATGGGAGAACCGGAACTAAGGCTTTTTCTGCCAAAGCGCCGTGTCCTATTTCCCTGCGTGAGGTAAATCCCAATCGTCCTGTCTCTCCGACAGAATAGGGAGGGAAGTTATAGTGATGCATGTATCGTTTTTCTACTTGACCTTCTGCACTTTCCAGTAATTGCTCGAGTCCTGGTGAACCAAGAGTTGCAACAGATAACACTTGTGTATCTCCCCGTTGGAACATACCAGTGCCATGAGTTCGAGGTAATATGCCCACTTCGGCACTGAGTGCTCGAATATCGTCGATGCCGCGTCCGTCGATACGTTTTTTGGTATCCATGGTGCGATTTCGTATGACTTGTTTTGCTAAGTAGTCTATAGCTTCTGCAATAGATTTTGCATCAAATGCTTCGCCTACTTGTTCTGCTATTTTTTCAGCAAGTGCTCGTGTGGTTGTGCCGTCATCAAATTCTCGTTCAGCTTTTTGAGCTACAATAGCTTCAATATCTTTTTGAAAATCTTTGGTTATGATCTCTTTGAGCTTTGCATCCTCTCCCGATTTTGACACTACCTCTTTTGGCATACCAATCTCTTTTCGAATTTCTTCGATAAAAGTAATGATTGTCTTATTTACTTCTTTTGCTTTGGCAAATGCCTGTTTTATAACATCTTCTGGAAGTTCGTGCGCTGCAGTTTCTATCATAATAATCTTATCGTCTTTAGAAACAGCAAAAAGGTCTAAGGTTGAAAATTCTTTTTGTTGATTGGTTGGGTTTACTACAAGCTGTGCTGGTCCTTCTGCGCCGTCTGCAGTCACAGACCCTATCTGGGTTCCGGCAACTGGTCCATTCCATGGAGCAGGAGATGCATGAAGTGCGGCAGACACTGCGTTAAGTGCCAGTATTTCTGGTGAGTTTTCTCGATCGACCGAAAGAATCGTTACTGCTACTTGCAGTTCTCTTCGATACTCTTTGGGAAACAAAGGGCGGATTGATCGATCGATAATACGACCACTCAATATAGATTCGTCAGTTGGACGACCTCCACGCTTTACCCAGCGAGAACCTTTGATGATTCCTCCAGCGTACAGTCGTTCCATGTATTCCACTTGAAGAGGAAAGTAATCTTTGGTTTTATCTTCCTTGCCAATGGTTATGGCTACCAAGACACACGTATCTCCCAAACGGGCAAATACTGAAGTGGTGGCAGCATGTGCCATTCTTCCAAATTCTAATGTAAGTTCTTTACCATCGATATCGATGGATTTTTTCAAATATTTCATATATTTGTAATAGTACGGAGGTGAATGAAAGAAGTCAATGGGTCATGCTGAACTCATTTCAAAATCTTTCTAAAAAGATTGTGGAAAAAATTCAGATAACGCACTAGTGCTTCTCGTGTATTCGTCTCCTAAATAATAATTATTTCTTAAGGTTAAGCTTCTTGATGAGTTCTTTGTATCGAGCGACGTCAAGCTTGGTGAGGTAATTGAGTATTCTTCGTCGTTTGGCGATTACTTTGAGAAGTCCTCGTCTGGAATGATTGTCTTTTTTGTTACCTTCCAAATGGTTGGTAAGACGAAGTATCTTAAAAGTAAGAAGTGCTACTTGTACCTCTGGCGATCCGGTATCTCCGGTCTTTTGAGCAAACAAATCGATAATGCCTTGTTTACTATCTGGCAGAGCTGCATCAGCTGCTTTTTGAGCTTTAACTTCTTTCGCAGTAGGTTTTATTTCAGTTTCAGTCACTTTTGAAGTGATTTCTGCGACTACCGGTGCTACTACTTTTTTTTCGACCTTTGCTTTTGAAGCAACTTTTTTGGTTGCAATCTTGGCAACTTTTGCTGTGGTTTTCTTTACTGGTTTTGTTTTTTTAGCTACCATTTCGTTTGATTTTTTATCAATATTTTTGAATAAGTGTGATTATAATAGATTAACAGCCTAGTTGCAAGCCAATATATATGAAATCCTCAAGAACACGCAGACAAACCCTCCTTACTCTTCGTCCTTTGGCGCTTATTGTGTTGGTTATATTTATTGTATTAATGACGTTTTTAGTGCCACCGCAAAATGGCATGTTTATAAGTATATATATACTTCTTACCATTCTTATAACGTACCTTATGAGCACCTACTTTTTTTCACGTACCTTACAACTTTTGATTTCTGCAGGAATGCTTGCCTTTTTAGTTATGAGTATATTCGTGGGTTTTAGTCTGGTAAATACCGCGATCCTTATTTCATTGGTCATTACCATATCTCAGCTTGTGAAGAAGGAATGATTTATATTAACGATACGATATAATAGATCATGGCAACCAAATATATTACTACTACTACTCCCTACGTAAACTCCGATCCGCACATAGGGTTTGCTCTTGAAATCATTCAAGCCGATGCATGGGCACGAGCTCAGGCTCTGGCCGGACACACCGTAGTATTTAATACAGGGACCGATGAACATGGTGCCAAAATATATGAAAAGGCTCAAGAGGCAGGAATGGACACGCAAGCATATGTAGATAAATTTGCAGCCCGATTTAAAGCATTAAAGGAACTTCTTAACTTAAGCTTCACTCACTTTATACGGACGACTGATGATTATCATAAAAAAGCTGCGCAAGTGTTTTGGACGAAATGTGCTGAGAATGGGGATATATATAAAAAGAATTATCAAGTGAAATACTGTGTCGGCTGCGAACTAGCTAAAACTGACTCTGAACTTGATAAAAAAGGGCGCTGCCCGCTTCATCCAAATAGAGCATTAGATCTTATTGACGAGGAAAATTACTTTTTCAAGTTTTCAAACTATCAAGATAAGCTTCTTGAGCTTTATGACAAACAAAAAGACTTTGTACTGCCTGCACATAGACTGGATGAAATTCGTAATTTTGTTGCCGCCGGACTAGAAGACTTTAGTATCTCGCGAATAAAAGAAAAAATGCCATGGGGTGTAGCCGTTCCTGGAGATGATGAACATGTCATGTATGTATGGTTTGACGCTCTTGTAAACTATATATCGACCATTGGCTGGCCAACAGATATGGATAGATTTAATACATCTTGGCCCGGTACGCAAGTTGCTGGTAAAGATAACCTGCGTCAGCAAAGCGCTATGTGGCAAGCCATGCTTATGAGCGCCGGAGAGCTTCCTTCCAAACAAATCATAATCCACGGATTCATAACCATGGATGGCCAAAAGATCAGTAAATCGTTGGGCAATGTCGTTGACCCGTTTGAGCTGGTAAAAACATATGGCATAGATCCAGTGCGCTATTACTTGCTTTGCGAAATTCCAACGCTCGGGGATGGTGATTATTCAGATAAACGAATGAGGCAACTCTACGATTCTAACCTAGCAAATGAGCTGGGGAATCTCTTATCTCGGGTGACCACGCTTGCTGCCCAAGATGGGATTACGGTACAACCAAAACAAAATACCATCGAAAAAGAAATACAAAAAGAAATCAATAACTTCAGATTAAACGAGGCGCTTGAGATGATATGGCTTCATATTAAAATTATCAATTCACAGATAAATGATGAGGCACCTTGGAAATTATCTAAAAATGAAAGAAAAGATAAACTAATTGAATGGGTTATGAGGTTATACACTATTGGACTCAATCTTTCCCCCTTCATGCCAGAGACATCGCAGAAGATAATGAGCGCAACCACGGGCCAGATTCAGAAGATAGCCCCTCTTTTTCCCCGGTTATAAGATAGCGTATAATAATATTCTGTATGAAACTTCCGAAACAAATCAAGAAACTCCTCAATACATTTCGTATCCGTAAGCGCAGTTTGTGGCTCATCTCTTTTTTGGGAACGGGCGGCCTTATTGTGGCTATTGGCATAGCAATATTTCTCTATTTTTTTATCTTTGTCGGACTTCCGTCTCCCTACACACTTAAAGGCTATGGCGCCATACCCTTATCGAGTCAGATTTATGACAGGCATGGCGAGCTGTTGTATGAAGTATTTAGAGATGAAAATAGAAGCCCGGTGACTATTGATCAGATTCCAATGGATTTGCGTGAAGCAACCATAGCCATTGAAGATAAAGATTTTTATACTCACGGTGGCATATCTATTATATCTGGTATGCTCCGTGCTGCCAAAGACACTATTCAAGATGGCAACCTTCAAGGCGGATCTACCATCACACAACAACTGGTTAAAAGTGCATTACTTACTCCCGAACGAACCATTCAACGAAAATTAAAAGAGATCATACTGGCAGTTTGGGTTGAAAAAATATTTAGCAAAGATGAGATATTAGCTCTTTATCTGAGCCAGGTGCCGTATGGCGGTTCTTCATATGGTGTTATGCAAGCCTCTAAAACATATTTTGGTAAAACGCCTTCTGAACTGGAACTTCACGAATCGGCGCTCCTTGCCGGACTTCCCCAAGCTCCATCTTCTTACTCACCTCATATTAACCCCAAAGAAGCGAAGGTTCGAAGAAATCAAGTATTACAACGCATGTTTGAAGAGGGATATATTACTGAAAAAGAGCTCAACAAATCTATAGATAAACCCGTAACAGTACTTCCTCCCGTAACCGCTATTAATGCACCTCATTTTGTATTTGAAGTGACAAAGCTATTGGAACAAGAATACGGGGAAGATCTGCTTAAAACGGGTGGGTTGAAGATTACTACTACACTTGATCTTACAGTTCAAGAAATGACTGAAGAGGCATTAGTAACTGAATTTGAAAGTTTGGAGCGCTATAATGTAACCAACGGAGCGGTGTTAGTTACTCGACCTCCGACCGGCGAGATCATAGCGATGGTTGGTTCAGTTGACTATTTTGATGGCGGATCAGGAGCGTTTAATGTGGTAACTGCTGGCACTCGCCAGCCAGGTTCTTCAATAAAACCCATAAACTATGCCATTGGTATAGAGCGCAAGCTTGTGACAGCATCTACCATGTTTCTAGATACTCCGACCTGTTTCAATGCATCTGGCCAAAGCAAGCAATATTGTCCAAAAAACTATGATGGACAATTCCATGGGCCAGTACAGCTAAGATACGCACTCGCAAATTCGTACAATATTCCAGCGGTTAAAATGCTCGCCATAAATACAGTGCAAGACTTTGTCGCATCATCTTCAGCATTTCTTATAACCTCATTCAAAGACCCTTCAAACTATGGACTCTCTCTCACCCTTGGCGGTGGCGAAGTAGCCATGACAGAAATGGCTCAAGCATTCTCTGCACTCGCCAATCAAGGTACGCCTCGCAAGCTTAATTACGTGCTTAAAGTAGAAGATAAAGTGGGAAATATATTATATGAATACAAAGATCCTAATTTTAAACAAGATGTAACTAAACCACTTGATAGGCCCAACTACCTTGCAATGCCAGGAACCCGTGCTATTTCTCAGGACACCGCATTTATCATTTCTCATATTTTGCAAGATAATGGCGCTCGAAGTAGTGCCTTTGGGAGCAATTCTGAACTCGTAGTACCCAACCAAACCGTTTCGGTAAAAACTGGGACGACAGATGACTTACGAGACAACTGGACTATAGGGTATACTCCTAATTTTATGGTGACTGTTTGGGTAGGAAATAACGATTTCACTCCCATGAATCAGGGTGTGGCATCTGGGCTCACCGGCGCTTCCCCCATATGGAATACGGTCATGACGAGCTTACTCACAGGTCAACCCGACTTACCACCCATAAAACCAAGCACCGTAGTGGGCATGCAGGTGTGTACCGACACGGGAGTAATAGCGGGTAAAGATGGATCGGGTTACAACTGCCCTACCCGATTTGAATACCTCATTGCTGGAACCAACTCTACTGCCAATATATCTCGCAAGCAAGTACCAGTAAATAAAGATACCGATCAATACTTGCCAGATCCCAATAATCCCGCGGTAGAAATGAGGGAAAAGACCGTGATCACCGATGCATTCGGACAGTACTGTGTAGATTGTAATCATGAAGGAGAAGGAAGTACAAAAGTGAATGTGAATTGATTACTTCTTTAGATTTTCAATAAATTCTTTTGGCGTCACAATCTTAGTTTTTCCGACTGACTTTAAAATAAGTAAATCTTTATCTACTGAAATAAGATAATTTGCTTGTGATAATAAGGCAAGTGAGAGAAACATATCGTCATTTGAATCTCTTGAAGAAATCTGTAGTTTGTGATGATCATGTTCATATTGAGTAGTGTTATGGACATACCATACAATAAACCTACCAATTACTAATTCATTGTAATATTTTGACTTTTTAATATTGTGCTGTTTAATCGATCTTTTGAGCTCATCTATAGCGAGATGGGAGCTAATCATAGTCACCTTTTTTGCTTTAGAAAGGGATACTACCTTACTCATGTGAGCTTCTTTTGAAGAAAGAAGATATGCAATAATACATGAAGTATCCAGTAATATTGTGATGTTATTACTTACCTTTATTAGCATTCCACCATTCTACCATCTCATCATATGTAGGTCCATCTTTACGGGATGCTATTTCATCCATTACACTTTGAATGAGGTGATCATAATATTTTTTTTCTTTAGCCGCTAAATCGTTTATAGCCAAGCGAATAATATCGCTTTTGCCAAGTGCTTTGTATCGGCTTTCAAGCGATTCCCACGCCTCTTTCAACCCTTCATCCAAAGATAGTTTTACTTGAAGTGTGTCCATATGGGCCCATTATGCAGCATTATGCTACCTTTGTCAACCTCCCATCATCATTATTCCTATAAAAGCCATTACGAGAGCAAGCAATTTTCTACCTAAGTGTTTACGTTCTTTCAGAAAAATTATCCCAAGCAGGGCAATAATAACTACTTGTAAGTGAACGATCGCATACACGCGGGATGCCTCTCCGCCACTATCATAGGCACTAAATATAAGGGTAAAATTCAATACCAGAAATCCTGCATTCGTAAGTAATTTTAAAATAAACCCCTTATTGATTTGCTTTGTGCGTTTGAGTTTATAGAGATGTTTGAAATGGATAAGAGCCATGGTGAGTCCTGCAACCAAAAAAGATACTGCTGTATAGCTTATCGGATTAGAGTATGGAAGAAGCACCTTATCTACCATAGCTCCGAGTACGTAGATAATAGATGATGCAAGAATCATAAGCTCATATTTTGAAAAATGCCATTTGCGAAAATCTATGTTGCTAATCATAAGAATGGCAATAAATATAAGAAGAGCTGCAGCAAACTTAACAGGAGTTATAGCTTCATGAAGTAAGATAAATCCTGCCATTATGGCCCAAAATACACCAGACGATTCAAGGATGATTGATTCTGAAAGCTCTACCTTTTGCAATCCAGTGTAATAGATGATCGGCGCAATATTATAAATAATTGTTGCAATGATAAGGAGGATAATAGATGCTGGCGAGAACACAAAAGAAAAACCCCATATAAGGGCTACGATAAGCGCGAGTACACCAGTTGATAATTGAAGAGTTGTACTATATAAAATTGGGTCTGTGCCTGCATTAAGAATTTTTTTAGTAAGAACGTAGAAGATACTCATAACGAGTATTGATAATGCTGAATAGAGAAGCCAGTGTTCCATGTATTTGATTATAGCAGGGAGAATCATTACTGATCTCCATGTTGAGGAAGATTATTTGCAGGATCCAGTACTAACTGTGTCCAGGGGCTATTTGCTGTTATTATAAGATTAAGATAATCTTCAGTTCTATAATGTATATTGTGAACATCAATGCCAGCTGTTCTTGATAGCTTGACCAATTGAGGTAAGTTCGATTGTCTAAGTTCAGATTGCTCTACTTGCGTGCCAGATGTTAAAATATCCGCTGCTGCTCCTAATACTGGTAAAACGCCTGAATAATCGAATAATGTCCGAATATTCCTGTCATCCTGATGTAATGCATATGCGAGGGCATTCGATACATCTGCATCAGTTGTTTGTTGATCTAATTTTTGGACACTGCTGCCATTTATGGTTGCGTTTACTGAGGCGACATACGCAAAATAATCCCAATTTAAAAGAGGGTAATTAGTTGATTTCGTAACCACGAGTTAATATATTTAGACTGTGGTTATGCTAAATTCAAACTATCAAAAGTGTCTGACATCTTTTTATCTTGGAAGGAAGTGTATATTTTGTGGAAAAAGGAAGATCTGTATCACTGCAAGGAGG